>CAYVOU010000157.1:0-5138 GCA_964453295.1 uncultured Gammaproteobacteria bacterium | reverse complement strand
TGGGGCGAGATGCGCTTCGTGTTCCAGCCGGCCATACGTCGGCTTTGTCTCGACTGGAACGCCATGGCGATCTGCAAGGCGGCAAAGCATGGCGAAGCCCTGCCGGCGGCAGCGCGCGGCGGGCAACCGGTGGATTGGTTGCTGTGGCGCCGCGATCGGAAGGTTTACTGGCGTTCGCTTGGTGCCGATGAAGCCGACGCTTTGACGCTCGCGCAGGCCGGTGAGGATTTCTCCGAAGTATGCGAGGCTCTCTGCGAACATGTCGACGAGGCCGAGGCCGCGATGCGTGCCGCGGTCCTGCTCAAGCAGTGGCTCAGCGAGGGCCTGCTCAGCGCCATCGATCTTCCCTAGCCGGCACGTCCGCGCATGCGGATCCACATCGCCCCCCGCGGGTTCGTCCGCAGTTCCGTCCTTTACCCGTTCCGGCACCGCGCAATTGGTGCGATCGCCGCATTCCCTTAGAATGAATCCACACACCGATCGGGACACCGGTCATGGACGTCGTCTCTCTGCTGACACGAACTCTGCGCGAACACTTCGTGTTGCTGCTGGTGGGCGTGGCCCTGGCCTGGACCGGGGTCGTCTCGATCCGCGCCCTCTTTTTCACATCGGCGCATGAGATCGTCTATGACGGCAGGCTAAGCATGTCTTATTGCACCCGCGCGAGCGTCTGTTTCGCCCGTTACGAACTCGCCATCGGCAACACCGGCAGCGAATCGCAGGCGGCCATAACAGCCCGCGTCCCCATCGACACGTCAAAGTGGTCGGCCAGCCATACGATATCCAACATCGCCGCCGACCAGCGCCGCGCCAACGACCCTGACGTGAACCTGGCCACCTCCAACGCTGCCTACGTTTATACCCTGAACCGCTTCGCCGCCGGTACCGAGTTCCTGTTGACCCTGGAGTGCCGGCTATGCACCGTCGAAGACCTGGAACGCGCCAAGTCGACCCGCGCGGAGGTGCAGGCAAGCGGCAGCGTGCTCCCCGGCGATCCGCGGGTGACGACGCTCAGCCGCCGCCTGTCCCGGATCTTTTGAGGCGCAACCGTTTCTCCCCTATCGCGCCATCAGCCAGGGTTAACGCCCGCCATACCGCGTCATACACTTCCGACTGGTATCCCGGGATCCCGTAAACAAGGGGGTGGCGGTCCAAGCTGCCGTCAGCGCGGCCTGTCGCCTTCCGACGCGCCGCGGTCGCGAGGCGTGGTGCTAGCTCGGATGGGGCGAAGATTGCTCCGCGTTGCGTGCCGCGGCAGTCGCGTGCAAATGTTGGTCGAAGTCCGGATCCTGGGCGGCGACCGCCAGTACGTCTTCGCGGGTCAGTCGCAGCAGCGCGACGGGCTCGGCGGCGCGCACCGTGGCCGTGCGCACTTCATCACCCAGCAACGCGGTTTCACCGAAATAGTCCCCGCTGGCCAATGTCGCCAGGCGCTGTTCGCCGCCGTTCTCGTCCCTGCGGCTCACGAAGACGGTGCCGTGTACGATGACGTAAAGAGCGCTGCCATGCTCGTCCTGGCCGATGACGATATCGCCTGGCAGGAAGTCGACCGGCCGCGCCCGTCCGGCAAGCATCCTGATCGTTTCCAGTGGCAGCCCATTGAACAAGGGTACGCGCCGGATCAGGTCATGCAGGCTCAGCGTACCGACTTTCAGAGGCAGGTCGGGCAGGCTGTGCAGGGCGTCGTCGATCGCCGCGGCGATACGGCCATAAGCCTTGGCCGGCAATGCGCCGTGATGATATTCGCCTTCCACCTCGCGTCGGGCACTGTTAAGCGCCCCGCACAGCACGAAACGCCGTTCGAAGGCGGCGTAGAAGTCGGGAAACTCCCTTCGGATCGCCGCCACGCGCGCCTGCCGGCGTGCCAGCCTTTCGCGATACTGCCCGGCGACGCTTTCGCGCAGGCGGACATCAATTTCCTGCTCGCTTGCAAGCGCGTCGAGTACCGCCTGCGCGGTCAGGATGCCGGCAATATCGCGTTGCAGCCGCTGCGACAGCCGCAGACGCTGATAGCGCGCCAGCAGGCCCGCTGCCCAGTTGCGCTCTCGCAGCCAGCGCAGGACCGTGGTCTCCATGCGCACGAACAGGCTCAAGCGCCCGCGCTGTTCCGCTTCGCCGCTGGCATGCCGGATCCGGTCGAGCCGCAGGGTGCTGCGAAGGTCCAGGTAGATGTATTCGTCGATCAAGCCGATGTCGAAGACCTGGTCCAGCGCGTCCATCTCCACGCGCAACGCCTGAAGCTGGGCACGGGCCAGCGCGCGGCCGTCCACCGCCTCATCGGCTTCGCGCGCGAACGAGGCGTCGACCTGCCGGGCGATGTCGTCGGCCACCTCGCCGGTGACGACCGTCGCCGCCTGCAGCCGGTCGAGCATGTGGCGTGCCGTCACCCTCGCCACGCCCAGGCCACGACCCAGTTCCGAGCGCTCACCATCGGTCAGCCGGTCGATACCGAGCCGTCGTATCAACGGACGGATCGTCGGCGCGTTGACCAGCAGCGTGAACAGCACCACGCCAAGCGTAAGCTCGATCAGGGACTGGCGCACGGGCAGGTCCTCGGGCAGGGACAGGGCAATGGCGATGGCCAGCCCGCCCTTCAGGCCGCCCCAGCACATGATGTGCCTTTCGCCCAGGCTCACCCGCGGCAGACGGAACAGGCGCGTCGTGGCCGGCACGAGGGGATAGACGGCAAGTGCCCGCGCCAGCGTCACGAGCAGTGCCACACCGACGATCGCGGGCAGGCGATGAACCAGGCCCGGCAAATCCACCGACACGCCCATCATGAGGAACAGCAGCGAGTTGCAGACCAGCGCAATGATCTCCCAGGTCTCGCGGATGCTGGTCAACGCCGCCTGGGAAATGCGGGTCACGCCATAGGCGCTCATGGCCAGCGCCGCGGACAGCGTCGCCATCACGCCGGAGACGTGCAGCCAATGTTCGGCAAGCGTGAAGCTGGCGTAGGCCATCACCAGCGACATGATCAAAAACGTCATCGCCGAACCACCGAGCCGGCGCATGAATTCGGCGATACCGAATCCGCAGACGGCGCCGAACACCGCACCGCCGATGAAGACGCGCAGGAATTCACCGGCGCCGGCGCCGATTTCGCCGACCCCGAGCGCGCCGCCGGCCACGGCAAGGCCAAGCAGGATGTGAAACAGCACGATGGCGGTCGCGTCGTTGAACAGCGACTCGCCCTCGACCAGCGTGGTCAACCGCAGCGGCGCACCGAGTTCCTTGAACAGAGCGATAACCGCCACCGGATCCGTCGCCGATATCAGCGCCCCGAACAACAGCGCCCCGGCAGTCGCGATCCCGAGCAGCCAGTGCACGCCGAATCCCACCACCACGGTCGACAGCAGCATCGCCGGGATCGCCAGCATCAGCACAGGTGCCAAATCGCGTGCCAGCTGGCGGGCATCGAGATTCAATGCGGATTCGAAGATCAGCGCGGGGAGGAACACGAAGAAGACCAAATCCGGCGTCAGACGCAAGGTGGCGGCGGATTCCAGTGCCGGCGACTGGCCGGCCAACCAGCGCAGCCCCATCCCCACGACCACCAGCAGCACGGTGAACGGGATTGGCAGATTGCGGCAAAGCGACGCCGCCACCATCGCCAGGGCGAGGAACGCACACAACAGCAGAATAGTCTCGGAAAGTGGCATGACCTGTCTTCCTGTTCCGGGCCTGGCCTCGGTGATCGGGATGATGCAGATTGCACCCGATTAGATCCAATTAAATTGATCCAGGGCAAACCCGCTTAGCCGCGGCCGCTGCTAGCCTTTAATCTATGTGCAAATTTTTTATCGATGGAGAAACGATCATGAAGCTTACGGCCGGTTTTGCCTTTTCGGCACTGTTGTGCGCGACATCGGTTTCGGCACCGGCCGAAGACGCCGTGTCGGTGCCGAGCTTCGGTCCGCTGACCTTCTCCGATTACGACAGAAATGGTGACGGCGTCGTGACCGAGCAGGAATTCAACGAGGTCCGTGCCGCGCGGATCGCCGCGCGGGCCAAGGAAGGAAAACCCATGCGCGGCCTGAAGAATGCACCGAGCTTCTCTGATTTCGACACCAACGGCGATGGCAAGATGTCGGCAGACGAATTTTCCGCTTTCCGGCAAAAGCGCATGCAGAACCGGCCGGGTACGGGCGGCGGCATGGGTATGGGATCGGGCCGCGGCAATATGCCGGGCTTCGCCGATTTCGACGCCAACGGCGACGGCACGATTACCGAACAGGAATTCAACGAGAGTCGTGCGAAGCGCATGTCAGAACGCGCCAAGGAGGGGCGGCCGATGCGCGGCCTCAAGAATGCGCCCGGCTTCGCTGCCATTGATGCCAATGGCGACGGGAAGATAACGGCCGACGAATTCGCCGCGTTCCGTCGTCAGCGCATGCTGGACCGCTCTGGCGGCGGCATGGGTATGGGCCCCGGACGCGGCAACATGCCGAGCTTCGCCGATTACGACACGAATGGTGACGGAAAAATTTCCGAACAGGAATTTACCGACGGCCGCGCCAGGCGCATGGCCGAACGCGCCAAGGAAGGACGGCCGATGCGGAACCTGAATTCCGCAACGTCATTCGCCGACATCGACACGAACCACGACGGCAGCATCAGCCCCGAGGAATTCGCCGCTCACCAGCGCAGCCGCCGCATGGCGCCACCCGCGCCTTAAGGCTTCGGCGTCGCCACTGAAACAAGGACGTTGATTGTTGACGCGCCGTGATCGTCGTCTGGTGCCGAACCGGATGGCGGACAAGATGATAATCCGACGATACTTTGCAATGCCTTGACGCTTGCCACCGCGGGGCTCGTCAGGAACATCCCGCAAACGATCCCACGAGTCTCCAGCGAATCAGGTACCCGCCGACCTTGAGCGGCCACGACGGCAAAAAGCGACCAAGCCTGCCAAAGCGCCGATCATCAGATCAAGGGGCATAGGAATAGGCGTCGGAAACACAGATTGTGTAAGCCCGACATGTGTAGTGGCTTCCAGTTTTCCGGTCATGCCATCGGCAAAATAGTCCTGCGCGGGGTCACCGCTAAGATTGTCAAACGGCAGTACGGCTATGGAATAGGGTGGGGTCTCCTGACTGGCCGTTTCTGCCGGAATCATCCCCGGGTCAAGTCGCAGG
>CAYVOU010000156.1:0-5147 GCA_964453295.1 uncultured Gammaproteobacteria bacterium | reverse complement strand
GGTCAGCGGCAAACCACCCGTACACCAGTCCAGCGACGGCAGTCCCTGCGCCTTCGGCGACAACTGGGCGGATTTCAGCCTGGGACAGATCCATAACAGCCAGCTCAATTCACTGACCCTGCACCGTATCATGAACGGCGAAGAGATCACGCTGCGCTATACGCTTAAAAATCACCGCTACGGCGAAGCACGCTTCTCGCTGGACGGGTCGAAGCAGGCGGTCATCGAAGTCATCGGCCAGCGCGTCGGCATCTCGGCCGACAAGAACCGATAAAGCCGCCTCTCACGCCGCGCGCACCGGCCTCGGCGGATCTGCCGGAACGGTCCCGAGGCGGGTTTACTTCTCCAGCATGCTGCGCAACATCCAGGCTGTTTTTTCGTGGACCTGCATGCGTTGTGTCAGCAAGTCCGCCGTCGGTTCGTCGTTGGCCCGCTCCACCGACGGGAAAACGGACCTCGCGGTGCGCACCACCGCCTCCTGGCCTTCCACCAACAGGGCAATCATGTCGTCGGCGGACGGCACGCCCGACGTCTCCTTGATCGAGGAAAGCCTGGCATAGTCGCGGTAGGTGCCGGGTGCCGGTACGCCGAGGGCGCGAATACGTTCGGCGATCAGGTCCACCGCCAGCGCCAGCTCGTTGTATTGCTGCTCGAACATCAGGTGCAGTGTATTGAACATCGGGCCCGTGACGTTCCAGTGGAAATTATGCGTCTTCAGATAAAGCGTGTAGGTATCCGCCAACAGTTTGGACAGGCCTTCGGCAATCTTGGCCCGATCCGCCTCGCTGATGCCGATGTCAATTGCCATGCCACGCGCAGCTTTCTTTTCTGATTTTCTCGCCATGTCTGTCTCCTTCATCTGGCAGTCAACGTCAAAACCACACGTGCAACCCGGCGCGGCATGCGCATACCGGTTGCCGGTTGTTGGACATCAACTTAACGCGGCAATGCGTGAACCGCCAATTGATTGTCGCAACGATTACCATAGGCACAGCCTATGTCATGCCTCGACCGGACCGTCCTCGCTGGCATACGCCGGCTGGTCGAGCTTCTGGACCTCGCTCAGCGCGCAGGCCAGGACCGCCTGGCGTAGTGCCTCGACCGCCTGCGGGCGGGTAAAACTCTTGCGCCACACCAGCATGACCCGGCGATCGGGTTTGGGCTTGCTGAACGGCAGGTAGGTCAGCATGTCGTCGCGGCGGTTGGCGGCGGCTGCCGTGCTCGGCAGCACGGTGATCCCGGCGCCCGAAGCGACCATCAGGCGAATGGTTTCGAGCGACGTGCCCTCCAGCACTTTCTGCATCTGTCCGGGCGTGGTGCGGCTGGCACGATGCAGGGCGGGAAAGGCATTCAGGACATGGTCGCGGAAACAGTGCCCGCTCCCCAGCAACAGCAGGTTGTCATGGGAAAGGTCCTCGCCCTTGATCGCCTTGCGCTTCGCCCAGGGGTGGCCGCGCGGCACGGCGACGACGAAGGGTTCGTCGTACAGAGCCTGGACGAACACACCGGGTTCGTTTATCGGCAGGGCGCAGATGACGACGTCAAGCACGCCCTCGCTCAACTGTTCCAGCAGGCGGGCGGTGTAGTTTTCCTGGATCAGCAGCGGCATGCCCGGCGCGGATTTCTGCAGCTTCCTGATCAGCTGGGGCAGCAGGTAGGGGCCGATCGTGAATATGATCCCGAGTTGCACGGGCCCGTTGAGCGGATCGCGCCCCTGCAGGGCGATTTCCTTCACGCCTTCGGCGTCGTCGAGGACGCGCTGCGCCTGCCGGACGACGCGCTCGCCCACCGGCGTCACCGCCACCTCGCCGCTGCTGCGTTCGAACAGAGTCACGCCGAGTTCGTCTTCCAGCTTTCTTATCGCGACGCTGAGGGTGGGCTGGCTGACGAAACAGCTTTCGGCGGCACGGCCGAAATGCCGCTCGCGGGCGACTGCGACGATGTACTTCAGCTCGGTCAGCGTCATGGATGGATCATAGAGACCCGCTATCCATCGGCGCAAGTCGATATATTGCCGACACGAACGCATTGTCGCCGCGGCGGCCGCCTTTCCGGAAACGGATGTGATAGCTTAATACACGCTCAATGTTTCCGGGCATCCCTAAAGGCAGCACCTTCTGCCGGTATAGCTGGCACCGATGATTCGTGTCGAACAAATCGATAATTTACAGGCCGTTGACGGTGCCGCGTGGAACCGGCTTGCCGGCGAAGCACAACCGTTCCTGCGCCATGAATTTCTCGCCGGCCTGGAACGCCACGGCTGCCTGCGCGGGCACGGCTGGTCGCCCCTGCACCTGGTCGCGACGGCACCGGACGGACAAATACAGGGGGCCATGCCCCTATATCTTAAGGATAACTCTTACGGCGAATTCGTCTTCGACTGGAGCTGGGCGGAGGCATACGAAAGGGCGGGAGGGCGCTATTACCCCAAGCTCGTTAGCGCCGTGCCCTTCACGCCGGTCAGCGGTCCCCGGTTGCTGATCGATCCGCAGGCCGATGCGCAAGCGGTCACCGCCGCCCTGATCGACGCCGGCCGCAAGCTTTGCGAACGTCATGGTCTCTCCTCGTTCAACTGCCTGTTTCCCGATGAAACCCAGGCCCAGGCGATGGCCGCCCGCGGCGGACTGCTGCGGATCGGTTGTCAATACCACTGGGAAAACCCGGGCTACCGGGATTTCCAGGACTTTCTCGACCGGCTGAACGCCAAGCACCGCAAGCAGATCCGCCGCGAACGCCGCGAGGTGGCCGAATCCGGCATCGAGATCGAAACGCTCGCCGGTGCCGACATCAGCGATGAAGTGTGGCGTATCTATCATGGTTTTTATTGCTCGACTTTCGATCGAAAATGGGGCGAACCGCGCCTGACCCTCGACTTTTTCCGATCGCTGAGCCAGACCATGCCGGAACAGACGCTGCTGTTCATGGCCAGATACGAGGGCCGCTACGTTGCCGGCGCATTTGCCCTGCGCGGCACGGATACACTGTATGGCCGTCACTGGGGCTGCAGCGAATTCCACCGTCACCTGCATTTCGAGGTGTGCTACTACCGGACCATCGATTACTGCATCCGCCATGGCCTGAAGCGGCTGGATGCGGGCGCCCAGGGTGAGCACAAACTGGCCCGTGGGTTCCGGCCGGTACGGACCTGGTCGGTGCACTGGCTGAGCGATCCCGGTTTTCGCCGCGCCGTCGCCGAATTTCTCGATCGCGAGACGGCGGCGATTGAACATTACATCCAACAGCTCGCGGCCGAATCGCCCTACCGGCGCGCGGACGCTGGTTGAACCGCGGCCATGCGTTCAATCCCGCTCTACTGGTTTGCGATGCAGCGTTACGCCGACGACTTCCCGCCGGTGTCGCTCGCCCTCAGCGATCCGGACGGCCTGCTTGCCGCGGGCGGCGACCTCGGCGTCGAGCGGCTCCTGAAAGCCTACCGCAGCGGCATCTTCCCGTGGTACAGCGAAGGCCAGCCGATTTTGTGGTGGTCGCCCGATCCGCGCTGCGTAATTTTTCCGGGTTTCGTGCATATTTCAAGAAGCCTGCAACGTACCTTGAAACGCGCCCATTTCCGCGTCACTATTGATCAGGACTTCGATGCCGTGGTGGGCGGTTGTGCCGCACCGCGCCGCGACGGCGGAGGCACTTGGCTCAGCCCTGAGATGCAGACCGCCTATCGCCGCCTTTTCGAGCACGGACATGCCCACTCGGTGGAATGTTGGCGCGAAGACAAACTGGTCGGTGGTTTGTACGGCGTTGCCATCGGCCGCATATTTTACGGAGAGTCGATGTTCAGCCGCATGAGCGACGCATCCAAAATCTGTCTCACCACGCTGGCCGGCTGGCTGGCGCGCTGGAACTATCAACTGCTCGACTGCCAGGTGCACAACCCGCACCTGGAAACGCTGGGGGCGAAGCTGATCGCCCGCGACGAATTCATAGAAATGCTGGAGCGCTGCTGCGACCTCGAACCCGCGCCGGGCGCCTGGCGCATCCCCGTGACGCCATGAACAAGCCCGCACGCGTCAACACGCTCAATTTCTACACCACGCCCCCGCATGCCTGCAGTTACCTGGAACACCAGCAGGCGGTCACCCTTTTCGCGGATCCCGGCATCCCGAAGACGGCGGACGTCTATGCCTTCCTGTCCGCCCACGGTTTTCGCCGCAGCGGCGAGCATCTCTATCGGCCACATTGCCCGCACTGCCAGGCCTGCGTACCGGTTCGCCTGCCGGTCGACGAATTCATCCGGCGCCGCCACCAGCAACGCGCATGGGAAATGAACGCCGATATCGAAGTCAGGGAACGGCCCGCGGGTTACGACGAGGAACATTTCAATCTCTACCGGCGCTATCTCGAGGCACGCCACGCCGGGGGCGGAATGGACAATCCGACGCCGCAGCAGTTCAAGGACTTCCTGATCTCCCGCTGGTCCGAAACCGTGTTCTTCGACATGCGTATGGACAGGCGGCTGGTCGGCGTGGCGGTGGTTGATCGCATGCGCGACGCGCTTTCCGCGGTCTACACCTACTTCGATCCGCAGCTGGCCAATCGCAGCCTGGGCAAGTTTGCCGTGCTCTGGGAGATTGCGCAGGCCCGGGAAGAGAATAAGCCCTGGCTGTACCTCGGCTACTGGATCCGGAACTGCCGCAAGATGCGCTACAAAACCGACTACCAGCCGCTGGAATACCTTTGGGACGGCGTCTGGGAGCGCAGTCCCCCGCCCCGGCCCTGACGTCGAGGGCCCCGGCGCCGCCTGCCGCCGCCGAAACCTTTGCGACCCATCGGGTTTTCCGGCACAATGGCCCGCCATTCAGAAGGCTGGAGCCTAAAAACCGCAATGCCGAAGGAAGAACATATTGAAATGGAAGGCAAAGTCATTGAGACCTTGCCTAACACGATGTTCCGCGTCGAACTCGAAAACGGCCACATCGTCACGGCCCATATTTCCGGCAAGATGCGCAAGCACTACATCCGCATCCTCACTGGTGACACCGTTACCGTCGAGCTGACGCCGTACGACCTGTCCAAGGGTCGCATCACCTTCCGCGCCCGTTAACGGCAGCCCGCGTTGCCGCAGCCTGTGTAGTTGATTCGGACGACGAGGGACCCTCGCCGCTTACCCGCCACAACCCGCGCGTCCATCACGG
>CAYVOU010000155.1:0-5169 GCA_964453295.1 uncultured Gammaproteobacteria bacterium | reverse complement strand
TGGGCGCCCCTCCAACTGCTCGCTGATACCCTGCCAGCCACTTCGGATTTCGGACAGCAGATTATGCACTTCCTGCAGAATGGCCGGATCATTTTTTAAGTTGGCGTCCAGCAGTCGACGCTGCATATAGGCGTAAAGCTCGTCGAGATTGGTCGCGATGTTGCCACCGTCCTTCAGATTAAGGCTGTCCTGTAATCCGCCGATGATGGATACCGCCCAGCCTATCTGTTGGCCCTTTGTGGCAGTGTCGCCATGTTCCATGCAGCCGCGCGCGGTCGAGATTCTCGCCAGCGCGCCATCCAGCAGCATCTCAATCAACTTGTGTGGCGTGGCGGATTGAACGCCGGTGTGGACGTCGATCTTGCTGTACTTGCTGAGCGCTGCAACCTGTCTGCTTCGCATCATATCAACCCTCATGACGACTGCTATCGGGGATCTTCCCTGAGTGGTGCGCCGTACTTGCGGCGCCGTACGGGAAGGGCGATACGTCCTGCCTCATGTCCCTCCCCCATTTGTATATCGGCCTTGCGGGCGAATTCTTGATCGTGCCCGCCTTAACTTGTCTTGCTCGGATTGTTGGCGATGCTGAGATTCAGCGAGTTCAGGCTCTGCAACTGCTGGGTAAGATAGGTACTGGTCGTCTGCATGCTGGCCAACAAGGTGTCGAGAGAATTGAACTGCGCCAGATATGTGCTCTGAACCTGATCCAGTCGGGCCGTCATGCTGGTACGGTCGCTGGCCAGACTCTTGAGCTGGCTATTGATACTGTCGGTGCGGCCCTGGACCGCGCCGTTGGCACCGATAAAACCGCTGGCCAGATTGGAAAGCCTTACCGCCAACCCGTTTGTGGGATCCGAGAAAAGCTTGGCAACGCTGCTGAAATCGTTCGTTAGCGCGGCGCTCAGCTTGGTTGCATCCACCGCGACCGTGCCATCCGCCTGGGTGGTCACGCCGACCTCGGAGGCGTAGTTGTACTGGCCGCCGGTGTCGGCGGGTGAATTCAGGACACTGCGCAGATCCTGTTCAAGATTCAGAAGCAGGCCATTGTCGTTTTGCAGCCCCCGGCTCTTGAGCTGCGACATGGTCGTAAACAAACCGGATAGCGCATTGCTGAACGCGACGACATTCGCCTGGACCGTATTGGTGTCCTGAGTGACGTTAAGCGTGATGGTGCCGCTCTTGACGAGATTCAGGGTCACGCCCTGGATCACGCCGCTGACCTTGTTGGAGCTGCTGGTGCTGGTGAACTGTCCGGCGAGGGTGATCTCCGCATCCAGATCCGCGGGTGTAAACGAACCGTCGCCGTTGCGATCGGTGTTCAGCGTGGTGAGGTTAAGCGGGTCGGTGCCACTGTAGCTCAGCGTCAGCGCATTCGTACTGCCGGTGTCGTTCGATGCAAGCAGCAGGCGATAGCTGCTACCGTCCTGGATGATCGATGCCGTGACGCCGGTATTGTCGGTAGCATTGTTGATGCTGTCGCGCACCTGCGATAGCGTCTGCCCACCGATATCGACGGTAAAGGCGTTGCTGCCCACGCTGATCGTCATTGTCTCGCCGGCTGTCCCAAGGGTCGTAGTGCCGGTATCGGCGATCTGGCCGGAGACCATCTGGTGGTTTTCGGCGACGCGATTGACCTGGATATTATAGTTGCCGCGAACCGCGGTGCTGTCTGCCGTCGCGCTGGCGACCGTCGTGTCCGAGGAGTTGGCCGAGTAGACCTTGAACTTGGTCGGATCGTTCAGCTTGCCGATGGCCGTCTGAAAGTTGGTGATGGTGCTGCTCAGCTGGCCGTAGGCACTGAGCTCCGTCTGCAGATTCTGGACCTTGCTGTCCAGCGCGTTCAGCGGCTGCTGCTCGACCGACATGAGCTTGCTGACGATGCTTTGAACGTCGAGTCCGGACCCGACTCCGGGTGAACTCAGCGACCCGACTCCGGACGAACCCAGCGTGGACGATGATACCGTGGCCATGCCCTCTCTCCGCACACAACGTGTGTCATTCCCCGGGCTCCGTCCTGGAACGCCGCGGGACTTCATTCACGGCCGTCTAATGCAAACGCTATGCCTTTTCGTTTAAAAAGACGCCCGTCGAGGTCGCCGCCTTCAGCCGCTTGGCGATAACAATCATCTCCTCCGACGGGATCTGGCGGATAACCTGCTTGGTTTCGCGATCGAGAACCTTCACGACCATTTCGCCGGTGTCGCGATCGACGCTGAAATCGAGTGTGCGCCGCGTGTCCTGCACGTACTTGCCGACCTGTTCCAGTGCTTGGTTGAGCGCGGCATTGCCGGGTTGGCGGCCATTTTCGGCCGCTGAGGCTGCCGCCTCCGCCGGTTTGACGTTGCTTACCGCGTTGACCGGTCCGACCTTGGACAGCGGGTCGGACAACGGACGCGTATCCTGTCGCCCGCTTACACCGCCAGGGATTGCCATGTCACCCATAGTCGTCACCCTTCGCACATAGTAAATTGGGAGGATCGCGCCGGGCTTATCGCCCGGCACGTCCCCCCCAAACCCGACTAACGACCGCTCTCAAGGATTACTTGAGTAGCGTCAGCACACTCTGCGGCAGCGAGTTGGCCTGCGCCACCATCGCCGTACCGGCCTGCTGCAGGATCTGGGCGCGGGTCATGTTTGCCGTTTCGGCGGCAAAGTCCGCGTCCTGGATGCGGCTGCGTGAAGCCGTCAGGTTCTGCGCCGTGGACGACAGGTTGGCGACCGCGGAGGTGAAACGGTTCTGCAAGGCGCCGAGCGAAGCACGGATACCGTCGACCGAGCCGAGGGCCGCGTCGACCGAAGCCAGGGCGGAGTTCGCACCGGACAGCGTCGAAATATCGATGTTGTGGACGGCCACGCCGGTTGCGGACGCATTAGTCGCCACTGGAGTAGCTGTAGTGCCGGCCAACCCTTTGACTCCCGCCGCTGCCGTGCCGGCGACCGTCACGGTGTCCGTACCCGTATACGAGATGCTGTAGCTTCCATAGGTCGTCGCCGAAGCAACAGTCGCAGCCGCGCCGCCGAACCCTGATAAACCAACGTCTCCCAGTTTTGCACCCGTTGATCCGCCCGAGGAGGCATCTGCTATCGATACGGAAATATTGCGGCCATCTGCCGCAGTGAGGGTCAGGCCACCACCGTTGTACGTCGCGCTCACGCCCGTGGCGGCACTGTTGTTATTGATTGCACTCAGTGCTGATTGAACATCAGTCGACGAACCGACCAACGCCACAGACATGGTAATGCCATTGATTGTCAGGTCCGCGTTACCGTTGGCAGTCTCCTGCTTGCTGTAGGCACCAGCCGCACTGGTGGTTGCTGCCGCCGTCGCGTGCAGGCCGGAAATTCCGGACGCGTTGATGGCAGCCGCAAGCGACTTGGCATCACCAGTGATGGCGTTGCCGCCGGCACCGGTGAAGATGTCGGTGGTGGTGTTGCCGACCTGGATGGTGAACTGGCCCGCCGCGGTGATACCGGTGGACGCGGTCAGCGTGGTGCCGGCCAACGAGGCACCATAGCTCTGGCCCAGCTGGCTGGTACGCACGTCGCCGATTTGGTTGATGGCAATCGTCTGGTTGGCGTTGGCGCCGACCTGGAACTGCTGCGAGGTGAATGAACCATCCAGCAGGTTCAGACCGTTGAACTGGGTCTGGCCGGCGATGCGGTCGACTTCGGCGATACGCTGCGAAACTTCCGTTTGCAGGGCGGCACGGTCGCTGGCGCTGTTGGTGGAGTTGGCGGCCTGCACCGCGAGTTCGCGGATACGCTGCAGGTTGTTGGTGACCTCGCCCAGCGCGCCGTCGGCGGTCTGCGCCAGCGAAATGCCGTCGTTGGCATTACGCACGGCCTGGTTAAGGCCATTGATCTGGGCGGTGAAGCGGTCGGCGATGGCCAGGCCCGCGGCGTCGTCCTTGGCGCTGTTGATGCGCAGGCCGGAGGACAGGCGCTGAATGGAGGTGGTCAGGGTGTCCTGGTTCTTGTTCAGGTTGTTCTGCGCGATGAGCGACAGAATATTGGTATTGATAACTTGCATGGTTTAGGGCTCCTAGAGCTTGGCCGGCGAGCCCCTGATTCGGGCGGCGCTCTGGCATTTTTCACTGGCGGATATATTCACGATTGAATATTTACCGCCTCCGGGAAGGATATCGGCGTCCCCGGGGTGAACTTTAGGAGTACTTGAAGAAAAAGTTTTTGCCCGGAAAAAAACCACGGGGCTGGGTTAAGCGATTGAACGGATGAAGGTTACGTGCCGGGACAAACGACCCTGTGCCTGCAGCAGTCCCCGTATTGTGACGGCTGCCACGAAACGTGGCGGCGGCGGGCGATCCGCCCTAGCGGAAGTAGTTGAACAGGCTCAGCCCCTGGGTCTTTACGAAGGCCTGCTCGCCGGCCTGCAGGGTCGTCATTTGCAGGCTCAGGTCGCTTACCGCCTTCACCATGTTGGTGTCTTCAAGGTTGGAACGTAGCTGTGTCAGCTGGATGTTGAAATCGCTGTTGGACTGTTGCTGTGCCGAGATGGTCTGCTCACGGGCGCCGACGGAGGCGCGCACGCTCAGGATATTCTGCATCGCCTGATCGATGTTGGTCAGCGCCGTGCTCGCGGCGTTGGCGAACCTGGCCCCGTCTGCAGGCGTACTGACCGGTGTATTCAGGGCATTGACGAAATCATTCACGGTCTTGAAGACCGACTGGTTCGCACTGGGCTGGACGGTGAAACTGTCGCCACTGGCAGGCTGTCCGCTGATGCTGAGCGTGAGGCCGTTGAAGCTGATTGAAGAATCAGCCGTGTAAGGCTGCGCCGTAAGCACCGTGGCACCGCTGGTGGTATCGACGACATCGAAGGTCGTCGCCGACGTGAAATTGATCTGATAGTTGTCCGGGACGTAGGTCGCCGCATTGGTCACGGTGCCGGCGTTGATGGTCCCGGTGCCGGTGTTACCAGCCGCGGCGGCTGTGGCAAACGTGCCATTGCCGTTGCGGATCGCCATGAATACCGAGTCGCCGGAATTCGAATCGGCAATGGA
This sequence comes from uncultured Gammaproteobacteria bacterium, assembly GCA_964453295.1. Taxonomy (GTDB): domain Bacteria; phylum Pseudomonadota; class Gammaproteobacteria; order JAJPIJ01; family JAJPIJ01; genus CAYVOU01. The sequence continues at coordinate 148 of CAYVOU010000155.1, read as the reverse complement.
TCGCGTGGCGCTGACGGCAACCTGGCGGCTGCCCTGGTCAAGCACTCGACGTCCTTCTTGTCCCTGGACATGCTGCAATCACCTTCACAAGCTTCAACGCAGGGTCTAGGAAAGGCCATCCCGGCCATTGTACTGGTGCTCATCGTGG
>CAYVOU010000154.1:0-5177 GCA_964453295.1 uncultured Gammaproteobacteria bacterium | reverse complement strand
GACATACGCCCGGTCTGGCAACTCAGCCCGGACCTCGTAGGAATTGAAATCGCAGTAGGGACATTTGCGCACGCACCACGGCAGGTGGATGTACAGCGATAGCGGCAGCGGCGTGACGATCTCAGCTGCCATGGCTGCCGTAACGACGGCCGATCAGATCCAATAGCTGGCGCGTGGCCTGGCCACGGTGGCTGAGGGTGTTCTTCACGTCCGGCGAAAGCTGCGCCGAAGAACACTGGTGAGTCGGCACGTGGAAGACCGGATCGTAGCCGAAGCCGTTATCGCCTACCGGTCCGTGCAGGACGCTGCCTTCCCATACCCCCTGCGCGATCAGCGGCACCGGATCGTGGGCATGTTGCAGGAACACCATCACGCAGATGAAACGCGCCGCGCGCCCGCCTTCGGGGACATCCTCCATCGCCGCGAGCAGCTTGTTGAGGTTGGCGGCGTCACCCGTCCCCTGGCCTTCCTCGGCGCGCGCATAGACCGCGGAATAGACGCCGGGCGCGCCGTCCAGCGCATCGACCGCGATGCCGGAATCGTCGGCCATCGCCGGCAGGCCGGTGTGCAGGGCGGCGTTGCGCGCCTTCAGCAGGGCGTTTTCGACGAAGGTGACGCCGGTCTCCTCGGCAGTGGGCACTCCGAACTCCGATTGCGGCAGCACCTGTACCGACCACTGCTCCAGCATCGCCGCGATCTCGCGCACCTTGCCCGCATTGCCCGTCGCCAACACGATCCGCGGCGGCAGGCGCGCAGTCATCAATACCCCCGGGTCTGAGGCAGGACCGAGCGCTGCACGTCGAGTATCTGCGGGATCCCCTTGCGGGCCAGTTCCAGCATGCTGTTCAGTTCATCCATGCGGAAAGCGTGACCTTCGGCCGTGCCCTGGATCTCGATGAAATTGCCGGCGTCGTTCATGACGATGTTCATGTCGGTCTCGGCCTCGCAGTCCTCGGCGTAGTCGAGGTCCAGCACCGGCGTGCCGCGCCAGATGCCGACCGAAACCGAGGCCACCATGCCGTGAATGGGATCGCGCGCGAGTTTGCCGGCTTTGCGCATTTTGGCCACGGCATCGACGAGCGCGACATAGCTGCCGGTGATCGACGCAGTGCGGGTGCCACCATCGGCCTGGATCACGTCGCAATCGATGACCACGCTCATTTCTCCCAGTGCCTCCATGTTGACCACCGCGCGCAGCGAGCGCCCGATCAGGCGCTGGATCTCCAGAGTACGACCGCCCTGCTTGCCCTGCGCCGCCTCCCGCCGCATGCGTTCGCCGGTCGAGCGCGGCAGCATGCCGTATTCGGCCGTGACCCAGCCCTTGCCGCGGCCGCGCAGGAAGGGCGGCACCTTTTCATCGACGCTGGCGGTGCAGATCACCTTGGTCCGGCCATACTCGACCAATACCGATCCTTCCGCATGACAGGTGAAATCCCGCGTCAGGATAACCTGGCGCAGTTCGTCTGGAGCACGGCCGCTGGGACGCATAATCTTCAAGACCTCTTAAGAATGACTGGAACGGAGCGATGCAGGGCCGGCATTATACCCGCACGTACCGCCCAAGTATTTCCCCGTGTGCGTCACCCGCGGCAACGCGCTACCATTCGTCTCTCGCCGTGGGGCCTCCGTCAGTGTGCCGGCGCAACGGCGGTCAAAGGACAGACAGAAATGCATCGAGGGCGGACGGGCCCATCCGGCACGGCGGCGTCCGGCGAGGGCGGGCGCATCGATACCGCAATGGTCCCGCGACGGACTTTTGCCGCGAATCCTAAGAAGGAGAATTAGCATGGTCGCCAGCATGACGGCATACGCCCGCCAATCCGGGCAGGGAGAGTGGGGCCGCGCCATTTGGGAGATCCGCTCGGTCAATCATCGCTTTCTGGATCTGTCGCTGCGCCTGCCCGAAGAACTGCGGGTGCTGGAATCATCGGTGCGCGAACGCATCGATGCGCACGTGAAACGCGGCAAGCTCGACTGCACGCTACGCATGGAAGGTGGACAGCGCACCGGCGCGCCTATCAGCGTCAACGAGGATCTGTTGCGTCAGCTGCTCGATGCCTGTGCCCGTATCAATCAGCAAATCGATGCGCCGGCACCCGTCAGCGCCACCGAACTGCTGCGCTGGCCCGGCGTCATTGCCGGCGACATCCCCGACATGGAAACGCTGGGCCGCGAACTCCTGGGCCTGCTGGACAGCACGCTGCAAAGCCTGGTCGAAGCGCGCCTGCGCGAAGGGGAAAAACTCAAGGCCCTCATCGAACAGCGCTGCGCTGACGCCGCCGGCCGCGTCGATGCTCTGCGGGCGCAGCTGCCGGCGATCATGGACGGCCTGAAAAACCGCATGCTCACCCGCATCCGTGAGATCGCCACCGGCGTCGATCCCACCCGATTGGAGCAGGAAACCGCGCTGCTGCTGCAAAAGCTGGACGTCGCCGAGGAACTGGACCGGCTGGACGCGCATTTGGCGGAAGTGCGCCGCGTGCTGAACGAGGACAAGGTGGCCGGGAGGCGGCTGGACTTCCTGATGCAGGAACTCAACCGCGAGGCCAATACGCTGGGATCGAAGTCCGCGCACCTGGATACCACCGGTGCGTCAGTGGAGTTGAAACTGCTGATCGAGCAGATGCGCGAGCAGGTGCAGAATATAGAATAAGGCGCATCGCCGGCGCGATCACGCCGGCGGTCGCGATTCAGGAATTCAGATGCTGCCCGCCGTGCAGACCCGCCTGGCGGCCCAGCAATTCGATCCGCTGCAAGGCCAGCACGTCTTCGAAGCTGTCCTGCCAGGCATCGTGCTGCCGCGTGCCGGCCGGGTAAGGATTTTCGTCCGGACTGCCGCCCAACGCGGCCGTCAACCGGCCCAGGCCGCCGGGAGTCAGGCTAAGCGTGATTTCGCTGTTGGCGATCGTTGTCGTACTCATGGTTTTTTATCCGGGATCGTTCGCGGGCCGCCATCGACACGCCCCCTATGTAAGCCGGTAACGGCAGGTGCCGAAAAACCTGAACCGGCATATCCGGCGCCGCTACGCTGTCACCGGTGCCGGATGGTATAAAGCAGGCTGCAAATGCCCGCCTCGGCACCGGCCGGCATACCCTGATAAGCCCAAAAACGTTCATTCAGATTTCCGGTCAAATGGCTAAAGGCACATTGTTCATCGTTTCAGCGCCCTCCGGGGCCGGCAAGACCAGCCTGGTCAACGCCCTGATCGGCGAGATCACGGACCTGACGGTGTCGGTGTCGCACACCACACGGGCGCGGCGGCCGGGAGAGCGCGACGGTGTCGACTACCATTTCACCGACCACGACGTCTTCGCGGCGATGGTTGAGGCCGGGGCTTTTCTGGAACATGCCACGGTCTTCGGAAACCGCTACGGCACGGCGCGGGAAAGCGTCGAACGCCAACTGGATGCCGGCGCCGACGTGATCCTCGAGATCGACTGGCAGGGGGCGCAGCAGGTGCGCAGGCTGATGCCCGCGGCGACGGGCATATTCATCATGCCGCCGTCCTACGAGGAACTGGAGCGCCGCCTGCTGGGCCGCGACACCGACAGCGGCGAGGCCATCGCGGGCCGCATGCGGGCCGCGGAGGCGGAAATGTCGCACTTCGCCGAGTACGACTACCTGGTCGTCAACGACGTTTTCGAGCGGGCGCTGGTCGATCTCAAGGCCATCGTCCAGGCCAGCCGCCTGCGCACGACCGTGCAAAAGGCCCGGCTGGAACCGCAACTTACCGCGCTCATGGCGAAAAGACCCTGAGTTTGGTAGTATTTTCATTACTTTAGTCCGATTCCGTTATTTATCCGCAGCTTGAGGTTTCCCCATGGCCCGTATCACCGTAGAAGACTGTCTGCCCTTTGTTCAGAACCGGTTCGACCTGGTTCTGGTTGCTTCCAAGCGTGCCCGCCAGATCGCCCTGGGCTCGCGTCCGCTGGTCGACGAAGAACACGACAAGCCCACCGTGCTGGCATTGCGCGAGATTGCCGGCGGCCTGATGAACCGGGAACTGATCGAAGAGATCGACGCCCGCGAAAGCGGCGAAGAGGAAATCATCGATCCGTTTGCCGAGCAGCCGGACGTCGCGGAGATGCCGGAGATACAGGAAATGCCGAATCTGCCGGAGTTGCCCGCCGAGTAACGGAAGCGCGGATGGCATGCGAACCCACCGCCTTCCTCCCGTACCAGTCTGAAGTCCCCGGCCGGCGGTCCGCCGCTGGCCGGTATTCCCTCCGCTGATCATGGCCACGACCCTGCCCGTCGCGCCGATGTTGCAGGTCGATGAGCTGCGCATGCGCGTCAGCGCCTACCTGACGCCGGAGCAGGTCGGCAAGCTGATCCACGCCTACGAATTCGGCGCCCACGCCCACGAAGGCCAGAAGCGCGCCAGCGGCGAACCTTACATCGCCCATCCCATCGCCGTGGCGAGCATCCTCGCCGACATGCACATGGACTACGAGACCCTGGTCGCGGCCATGCTGCACGACGTCATCGAGGACACGGCCGTCGGCAAGGAAACGATCGGCAAGGAATTCGGCGAAGAGGTCGCGGAAATCGTCGACGGCCTCTCGAAGCTGACCCAGGTCGAATTCGAGTCGCACGCGGAACAGCAGGCGCGTAACTTCCAGAAGATGTTGATGGCGATGGCCAATGACATCCGCGTCATCGTCGTCAAGCTCGCCGACCGCCTCCACAACATGCGCACGCTCAAGGCGCTGCCGCCGCCGAAGCGGCGCCTGATCGCGCGCGAAACCCTGGAAATCTACGCACCCATCGCCCAGCGCCTGGGCATGAACCAGATCCGCCTCGAGTTGGAAGACCTCGGCTTCGCGGCGCTGCACCCGATGCGCTACCGCGTCCTGGCCCGCGAGGTGAAGAAAGCGCGCGGACACCGCAAGGAAATCGTCAACCAGATCAAGACCGCCATCAAGCGTCGCATGCGCCAGGAAAAGATCGGTGGCGAGATCATGGGGCGCGAAAAGCATCTCTACAGCATCTACAAAAAGATGCATTCGAAGACGCTGCCTTTCGCCGACGTGTACGACGTCTACGCCTTCCGCGTCCTGGTCGACAGTGTCGACACCTGCTATCGCGTCCTGGGCACCGTGCACAATCTCTACAAGCCGGTGCCGGGCAAGTTCAAGGACTACATCGCCATTCCCAAGGCCAACGGCTACCAGTC
>CAYVOU010000153.1:2488-5178 GCA_964453295.1 uncultured Gammaproteobacteria bacterium | reverse complement strand
CGCGGCAAGCCAACCGGATTTCAGTCGCAGGCCACTTTCGTGTCGTCTTTCCTTCATTTCCTTATTCCCTACCGGTTTTCGCTGCTGGCGGCGGTGGCGTTTCCGCTGGTCGCGATTGGCTATTGGATCGGCCGCCGGCGCCTGGCCGAGGCCGGCGCCGAATCGCCGGGGCCGTGGCGGACCTTCGGCTTTTACCTGGGCCTGCTGTCCTGCTACGTGGTGCTGCATACGCGCTTCGATTACTACGGGCAGTTCGTGTTCTTCATGCACCGTGCCCAGCACCTGGTGCTGCATCATCTCGGCGCCCTGCTGATCGCGCTGGGCCGGCCCGCCGTCGTCCTCGGCGCGGCTCTGCCCACGGGCTTTCCGCGGCATGCCTGGCCGTTCCGGTTGATTTACCAGGGCGTGCGCATCCTGCAGCGGCCGTTTATCGCCAGCTTTGTGTTCGTCGGCCTGATCGCATTCTGGCTGATCCCTTCGGTGCATTTCGCGGCCATGCTGAGCCAGCCGCTCTACCTGCTGATGAACTGGAGCATGCTGATTGACGGCGTGCTGTTCTGGCTGGTGCTGGTCGATCCCCGGCCGCCCGAGCTGTCGCCCATGCCCGGCTACGGCACGCGCTTCCTGATGATCTTCGGCACCATGATCACGCAGGTGCTGTTTGGCAGCTACATCACCTTCACCCGCGAGTCGCTTTACTCGATCTATTCGGTCTGCGGCAGGGCGCTGCCGATTTCGCCGGCGCGCGATCAGATCATCGGCGGCCTGCTTACCTGGATCCCGCCGGCCATGATGGAAGCCATCGTGATGCTGATCGTGCTGTCGCTGATGATGAACTACGAAAAACACCGCCCACCCGTGACGCCGCCCGCGGCCCTTGCGGCGGCCGGTTGAAAGGTCCCGCCATGCGGTTGTTCTTGTTTGCCCTGATTTCGCTGGCGCTTGCCGCCTGTGCCAAATCCCCCCAGTTCCATGCCCGGGACATCAGCGGCCTGATGCCGGCGCTGGATTTCACCCTGCACGACGATACCGGGCGCACGGTGACCGCAAATGACTTCCGCGGCAAGGACGTGCTGCTGTTCTTCGGCTACACCTCCTGCCCGGACTACTGTCCCGCGACCCTCCACTACCTGCACCAGGCCATCAAGCGCCTGCCGGAGAAGACCCGCGAATCGATCAAGGTGCTGTTCGTCAGCGTCGATCCGAAGCGCGACACGCCGGAACGGCTCAAGAAGTTCACCGCCTACTTCGGACCCGAAGTGGTGGGACTGACCGGCGACATGGACGCACTCAGAACCTTGACCAAGCGCTACCGCACCACCTTCAGCTACGGCAAGCCGGATGCGAAGGGCAATTACGACGTGACCCACGGCCTTGCCGTCTACGCCTTTGATACCCAGGGCAAGGTGCGGCTGATGATCCTCAACGACGAGCCGATACCGCAGCTCAGCGACGACCTCACCAACCTGGTGCAGATGGCGCACTCGTAGTACCGGCGGCGGCTTGCCACCGCGACTTCGAAACATCCGCAGTTTTGTTTACACCCCGTGACGCTTGCGCACCGGCGACATGCGACCCTGCCACTGATTGTCCCGCCGCGGGTGACGCGCCCGCCCGACGTCCGAGTGTGAACCAGTTCCGCATTTCGAATGTTCGATCTCTCCCATATGGGAGACGACAACCCGGCCCCCTGACAACAGAATGTCACCGAAATCTTGTTTAGTGTGTCAGGGCAGCCGGGGGGCTGACCGATTCAGCGGCAGCGCATTAGGGCTTCGCCTTCGGGTGGCCTTCGTGACGGCGACGCCCATTCTTCTTTAATTCTAATTTCGGGCAAGCGGACCCGCCCGGTATGAATCCCGCCAAGGAAAGCACAGGGTTTGTGCAGCGCGGGCCGGAGGTAACGAAACGTGAAAAGCTTGTTGAGAACCGCATTGAAATCGGCGCTTGGCTTGGACAGGCGCACCTTGGCGAAGAAGCCGGATGGTTGCACCCGCAGTCACTTGCTCAAATTGGCCGCCGTTGCAGTTGCCTCGGTCGCGACCACGACTGCCCAGGCAGACGTCCTCACCGGCACGAGCAGCATACTGCCGGGCAATCTCGCCACTTCGCCGACTACTGATGCCCAAATCCACGTCGGCTACTACGCGCCCGGCAATCTCACGATCGACACCAACAATAATTTAAATGGCTATGACAAGGTCGAGACCACTTACGACGGCTACAACGGCGACGGTGGCATTGGCGCTATTATCGGGGAGGGCACTTACACGATCGCTGTCGGAGGATTCACGCACACCCCTGCAGTTGGAACCGTCAAGGTCGACGGCGGAAACTTCTGGTCGGCGGGATCGATCAATCTCGGCGCGGGCGGTGGCATTGGAAATCTGAACCTGAGTAACGGCGCCGACGTCGAGGCGTACGGTGCCCATCCCTATTCCAGTTCGGGCATTTACGTCGGCTGGGACAACAACAGCCAAGGCAATCTCAACGTTGACAGTAGCACGGTATATTCATCGGATCTCAACATTGCCTTCGGCGACAGTTCCACCGGCACAATAACAATCTCCAACGGCGGTTACGTGGATCAGCATCCGAACTATACGACCGATCAGAATGCGTTTACGGATGCCACGCGGATCGGTTTCGGCAACAACGCCGTAGGCACCGTGACCGTGACCGGCGGCGGC
>CAYVOU010000153.1:0-2478 GCA_964453295.1 uncultured Gammaproteobacteria bacterium | reverse complement strand
GGCTCCACCTTGGAGACCTCAGGCCTGGGTGTCGGTGACAGCCAGGTCGGCGGCAGCACGACCAACAAGGCCACCCTCGACATCCAGGACGGCGGACAGGTTTATGTCGACGTGCTTGGCAACGGGCAGGGAGGGGGTGCCTATGTCGGCTCGGCCCAGGGATCGCAGGTTACGATTGGCGGCTACAACAGCGCGATAGGCATTAACTCGGAGCTGTACTTAAGTCCCATTACCGACACAACCAACTCCAATTACGGCCACGAACTCAACATCGGCGGTTATGGCGCGGGGACCGTCACGGTCCAGCAGGGCGGTGTGCTCAGCGCCTACCAGGGCACCATCCGGATCGGCGCCGACAGTAATAACCCAACCCATTCGGATCCCGGTAAGCTGCTGGTGGAAAGCGGCGGCACGGTCTATGCCAACAACATCATGCTCAACACCAACGGCACCCTGAGCGGCGCCGGCACCGTCAATTCCAACGTGACCGTCAACGGCGGTGTCGTAAAACCCGGCGATCCGGTCACCCTGACCATCAATGGCGACCTCACTTTCACCAGCGGCATCCTCGATATTCAGCTCGCCGGTCCGAACGACTACGACCAGGTCGTGGTCAACGGCGTTGCCAATCTTTTATCCGGCACAATCCAGTTCGATTTCATCAACGGCTACGTGCCGTCGGTCGGCGATGCCTTGAATTTCCTGACTGCGAGCACTTTGAATATCGGGCCCGGCGTGAACTACCTGCTTAACGGGTTACCGCAGGGATCGCAATTCAGCGTCAACAACAGCACCGGCGGCCTCAGCCTGGCGGTATCGGCCGTGCCGCTGCCGCCCGCGGCCTGGCTGTTTGCTTCGGCGATGGTGGGCCTCGTGACCATTGGCCGCCGACGTCGCGGCCTTGCCGTCAACAGCACGACGCGTTCCGCGGGCTGACCGCTTCACTGTTCGAGCGCGTAAGTAAGACCGTAGGGGGTTCAAGCAGACCGGCCGGTGCGCGGCTCGCGTACCGGCCGGCCTCCTCCCCGCAACCGCCATAACGCCGGAGACTGATCCGGCGCAGCCATCACCCCATCGCGGCTTGCCCGCCTTGGCCGTCCCTCACACAATGTGCCGATAGTTCTTACCGGCACGGCGCATGACTACACCTCAATGGCACGCAACGGACGTCGACACCGTCGTTGCGCACTTTCAGACCAGCCTGGAAACGGGCCTCAGCCAGGACGCGGCCAGAACGCGCCGGCCTGCCGCGCCCGCTTCCGATCAATCAAAATTGGCCGTGGCGCTGCGCGCGCTTTTGAACCAGCTCAAGGGATTCGTCGTCATCATCCTGCTGGTGACCGCGCTGGCATTCCTGGCGCTGGGTCACCACGACGATGCCGTCGGCATTGGTATATCGGTGATCTTCGCCGTGGTGCTGGGCTTCATCATCGACTTCCGCGCCGAGAACGCGCTGGCCGCCCTCAAGAAGCTCAACGTCCCGACGGCGCGGGTGCTGCGTGCCGGCAGCGAGTACGAGATCCCCTCCTCCGAGCTGTGCCCCGGCGATCTCGTGATCGTGACCGCCGGCCATCGCGTGCCGGCCGACGGTCGCCTGGTGGAAGTCCGCGGCCTCTGCATCGACGAATCGGTGCTGACCGGTGAAAGCGCCGCGGTGGAAAAATCGACCACAGTGGTTCGTGCAGACGCGCCGGTCGCCGATCGCGGCGACATGCTGTTCACGGGCACCACCGCCGTGCAGGGATATGGCCGCATGGTGGTGACGGCGGTGGGGCCGGACAGCGAGCTGGGCCGCCTCGGTCGGCTGGTGCAGCAGCAGGAAAAAGTCGCCAGTCCTTTGGAGCGCGCCGCCGACGCGCTGGGCCGGCAGCTCGCCGTGCTGGTACTGGGCTTAAGCGTCGTCATCATTGTTGTGGGCATGCTGCACGGGCAACCGTTCTGGATCATGCTGGAAACCGGCTTCATCCTCGCGGTCGCCGCGATCCCGGAAGGGCTGCCAGCCGTAACCACCGTGGCCCTGGCCGGCGGCGTGCACCGCATGGTGCGGGCGCGCTGCATCGTGCGCCGCCTCGCCGCCGTCGAGACGCTGGGCGCGGTCGACGTGTTCTGCACCGACAAGACCGGCACGCTCACCGAAAACCGCATGACCGTGGTCAGGCTGGTGCTGCCGACGGGAGAGTTCGTCTTGAGCGGCAGCGGCTATGACCCGAGCGGGACGATAACCGGCGATGGCCCGGCTACCGTCGCCGAAAACAAGCCGTCGCTGGAAACGGCGCTGCGGATTGCCGTTCTGTGCAACAACGCGGTGCTGGAACAGCACGCGGACGCCCAAGAGGCCAGCGCCGCGACGGCACGGCGCGAAAGCGGCGATTGGCATATTCACGGCTCGCCGACGGAAGGTGCCCTGCTGGCATTGGCGATGAAAGGCGGCAGCGACCCCCACGGCTTGCGCAAGCGCTACCGTCGCCTGCAGGAAAT
>CAYVOU010000152.1:0-5181 GCA_964453295.1 uncultured Gammaproteobacteria bacterium | reverse complement strand
TCCTGGATGATGTCCATGTGAAGCATGCCAAGGAAACCGCAGCGGAAGCCGAAGCCGAGGGATTGCGAGGTCTCCGGTTCATACTGTAGCGCGGAATCGTTAAGGCGCAGCTTGGCCAACGCATCGCGAAACGCTTCGTAGTCGGCGGGGTCGACCGGATAAAGGCCCGCGAATACGTTCGGCTTGACCTTCTTGAACCCCGGCAGGGCCTCGGTTGCCGGCTTGACAGCATCCGTGAGCGTATCGCCGACCGGCGCGCCATCGACGTCCTTGATGCCGGCCACCACCCAGCCGACCTCGCCCGCCTTGAGTTCCTGTCGGTCGACCTTCTTTGGGGTTGAGATGCCGACCCTGTCCACCAGCGCATCGCGCCCGGTGGACATGATCTTGATCTTGCTTCCGACCCTGAGACAGCCGTCGAACACCCTGACCAAAGCGACCACGCCCAGATAATTGTCAAACCACGAGTCGATGATCAGTGCCTTTAGCGGCGCTTCCAGGCGCCCTTCGGGCGGTGGTATGCGTTTGACCAACTCGTTGAGAAGTTCCAGTACGCCCGTGCCCATCTTGGCGCTGACGTGCACCGCGTCGTGTGCCTCGATCCCGATGATCTCCTCGATCTCGTTGATGACGCGCTCCGGCTCCGCGGCCGGCAGATCGATCTTGTTCAGCACCGGCACGACGGTCAGTCCCTGGTCGACCGCGGTATGGCAGTTGGCGACGGACTGCGCTTCCACTCCCTGCGCCGCGTCGACCACCAGCAGCGCACCTTCGCAGGCCGCCAGCGAGCGCGACACCTCGTAGGCAAAGTCCACGTGGCCCGGCGTGTCGATGAAATTGAGCTGGTAAATCCTGCCGTCGTCCGCCTTGTGATTCAAGGTGACGCTCTGGGCCTTGATCGTGATGCCGCGCTCGCGTTCCAGCGCCATGGAATCGAGCACCTGGGTCTCCATCTCACGGTGGGTCAGGCCGCCGCATACCTCAATGAACCGATCGGCCAGCGTGGACTTACCGTGGTCAATATGGGCAATGATGGAAAAGTTGCGTATGTGATCCATGGACTTTTTCAATCGCAGCGCGGGCGGGCCGCGCAATGGGCGCGGCCGCTTGCAGAGCTTGCGAGGGGGGTGGGCGGACGGTAACTCGGTGATCGGACACGCATTGGCGGGGCCGATTCTAGCCGACTTCAGCCACGGCTTAAATATGCACGGACCGCCTGCTCGTCGAAGTGATAGTGACACAGTTCCATTTCTCCGGCCAGAAGCACGGGCACCAGATCTCCGTAACGCGCCTCAAGTTCCGGAAAAAGGTCGATGTCGACGACATCCAGATCGAAAGGCTGCGATTCGCGCAACCTGGATAGCTCGGCCAGCATGTCGTCGCACAGATGGCAGTAGCGCCGGCTGAGCAGCCGCAGCGACGCCATCAGGGCTTGCTGTCGCCGTCGGGAACCTTCATTGCGAGGAACAGTGGGCCGCCGCGACGCTGGATCAGTACCGGTACCGACTTGCCCGGTGGAAGCTTTCCGATCAATTCATTGAACTGACGGGCATTTTTTACTTTCTGGTTGTCGACCAGCAGGATCACGTCGCCGTCACGGATCCCCGCGTTGAAGGCCGGTCCGGCGTCCACCTTGGCCACCATCACGCCCCTGTCCTCGATTTGCAGTTCATCGCGCTGCGCCTTGGAGAGATCCTTGACGGTCAGCTTGAGATCGTCGCTGCGCGTCGAATCCGGCGCGGCCGGTTCGTTCGCCGCGAGAACCGCCTGCTTGCTCTTCGGCAGCTCGGCAATGCGAACCTCGAGGTTCTTGGTCTTGCCTTCGCGCAGCACCGTGATCGGCACCGTAGTGCCAATCCGGGTCGTGCCCACCATTGGCGGCAGGTCCGCGGACATGTCGACGTCGCGACCGTTATACGCGACGATCACGTCGCCCGGCTGCAGTCCCGCCTTGTCGGCGGGGCTGTCCGGGACCACCTTGGAAACCAGCGCGCCGTGCGGCTTGCTCATGCCGAAAGACTCGGCAAGATCCTGGTTGATGTCCTGTATCAGTACGCCCAGCCAGCCGCGACTAACGCTGCCCTTCTCGCGCAGCTGCTGATAGACGTTCATCACGACTTCGATGGGAATGGCGAACGACAGGCCCATGAATCCGCCGGTCTGGCTGAATATCTGCGAGTTGACGCCGACCACCTTGCCGTCAAGGTTGAACAGCGGACCGCCGGAATTGCCGGGATTGATGGCGACGTCGGTCTGAATGAACGGCACATAGTTCTCGTTGGGCAGGCTGCGCCCCTTGGCGCTGACGATGCCGGCGGTGGCCGAATGATCGAAGCCGAAAGGCGAACCGATGGCGAGCACCCATTCCCCCACTTTCAGGTTGGTGGAATTGCCGATCTCGACGGTCGGCAGGTTGCTCGCGTCGATTTTCAGGACCGCGATATCGCTGCGCTCGTCAGCCCCGATGAGCTTGGCCTTGAATTCACGGCGATCGCTCAGGCGCACCATGATTTCGTCGGCATCCTTGACGACGTGATCGTTGGTGATTACGTAACCATCTGAAGATACGATAAATCCTGAACCCAGCGACTCGCTAGGCTCCTGTTGTCCCGGGTTGGCGTCCGGTCCTAGGAACTTCTTGAAGAAGTCGTGAAGCGGACTGTCTTCGGGAATGTCGGGGATCTGGAAGTCGCGCGGCAGGCGGCCCACGTGCGAAGATTTCTTCGACATGGTGCCGATATTGACCACGGCGGGACCGTTGTCCTCGACCAGCTTGGTGAAATCCGGCAGTTCATGGGCGCCGGCCCGCGTGGCGAAGCTGCCGGCGAGAAACGCGGCGAACACCCAGGTGCTGATTGTCTTGGCTAGGCGAAACATGTCGACTCCCGCAGTGGCATTCGTAGTCCCAATTCTCCGGCGAGCAGGCGCCCCGTCAATCCCGGGTGCCGGACATCGCCCTCGTTACCATGATGAACGGGCTATTTTGCGTCCGCAACCGGCACGACGGAGGTGGCGATCTGGCGAACCGTCAGCGGCGGCACCTCGCCGACGGCGGTTATCTGGAAATGTGCGGAAGTGGTGCTGTAGGCGTTGACCGCGCCCATCGTCGAGAACCCTTTCATCGGCTCATCGTCCGCATCGAGTTTTTCCACGAACACCGAGACCATGGCCAGTCCGTCGGAGTACACGATGTGCTGGACCGGTTCCTTACTGCTGGCCATGTTCTGTATCTTGTACTCCCGCAGCGCAAATCCCTCCGGTACCCATTGCACCTTCCAGCGGCGCTCCGCGGCAACACCGCTCTCGTCGCCCTCGGCCTGGTCATGCCGGGTGTACTTGCTGCTGTCGATGCCGGGCTTAAGGAGATCGTCGGAAATCGTCGCCGGCTGGCGGATCTGGGTGAAAAGGATCTGCTCCAGGGCAGTGCCGCGGCTGTTGACCACGTCCGATCGCAGCAGAAGGCTGTCCTGATCGTCTATCCACAGACGGTAACCGTACCGGAACGCCGTTCTCGGCTGTATGCCCACAATCGACGTCTCGCGCCCAGCGACCCGGTCGTGGCCCAGCATTACGAAACGGTAGTATTTGTTCAGCTCGCTCATCGGCTGGATCAGAGCCGGGAACAGCTGCCTAGGGTGATTCCTGTCGATGGTGACCGAGTGGGTCTCAGGAAAAATACAGGTGACCGTGCCGTTGTTCCTGATGACCTCGCGCGGGGCGCCGGAAAGCGAAATCAGCCGTTCCTGCTCGCCGCCGTCCGCCGCCCGGTGGACGATCCGCATGCTGTCGGTATGATGGCCGCGCTGATAGATAAAGATGCCGTCGTAATTAAGCTGACGGGTCGCTTCCGTCATCTTGCGGAACAGGTCCTGGGCCCGGCTTTCATCGTCGGCCGCGTCGGCCGCGGCCGTCAGCAACAGTCCGCAGCAAAGAAAAACCGCTAAGACTTCGGCGATACCTGCTCGCTTGTGACGCATGCGACTACTGATCGTTCTCGTAGCCGACCACTTTCACGTACGGCAGCATGCCCGGCGCACCCCAGTTGGCGCGACGTTCACTGTAGTTCAACAGATAGTCGTTCATCTTCGAGCGCGCGGCGGCCGCAGCTTCCGGCGCTTGGTTCCGGCCCCAGTCCACGGGCTGCAGTTCCATGCCGGCCGTCACCGTGGGTTCCGAGGCCGGCGCGGCGGCCAACTGTTGGGCGGTCCCTGGCGTCGCCGGCGTCACCGCCAGGCGCTGCACCGCGACAACCGCCAGCAGGGCGACCGAAGCGGCGATTGCCAAGCCCGCCGCGGGCTTCAACAGCCATGGCGTGGCGCGTAGCGGTGCGACTTTCGCCGGTGCGGGCGGGGCGGCGATGATTGCGGGTTCCGCGGCAACGGCCGCGCTGACCCTGGACGCCAGGTCGCGCCTCAGATGGGTCGGCAATCCGCCGCGCAGGGCCTCGCCTATCAGGTGGTAACGCGCCCACTTCGCCTTCAGTTCAAGGTCCAGATGAGTCAGATTGACGACCGACCCCGTCTCCGCGGACGGCAACTCCCCGTCGACCAGGGCCGACAGCATTTGGTTGGACTCTTCGCTCATAATCGCCTCACTCAAGTAACGGCTGCAACTGATTGTCTATGGCTTCACGTGCCCGGAAAATACGTGAACGGACCGTCCCGATCGGACAGTCCATCACCGTCGCGATTTCCTCATAACTCAAGCCTTCCAGCTCGCGCAGCGTGATGGCGGTGCGCAGGTCGTCAGGCAATCGCTCGATGGTCTGAACGATCGTGTCCTGAATCTCCTTGGTCAGAAGCAGGTTCTCAGGGTTCTCCACTTCCTTCTGGAGGCCATCCAGCTGCGACTCGTCGTCGTCGCCGGAAAGATCCACTTCCGCGGGACGTCTCGATACCGTGACAAGGTGGTTCTTTGCGGTATTGATGGCGATCCTGTACAACCAGGTATAGAACGCGCTCTCACCCCGAAAGTTCGGCAGCGCGCGGTAGGCCTTGAGGAAAGCGTCCTGGGTGACGTCAAGTGCGTCACCCTGGTCGCGCACGTAGCGGGACACCAACTTGACAATCTTGGTTTGGTACTTGAGAACCAGCAGGTCAAATGCCTTCTTGTCACCACGCTGCACCCTCTCAACCAACGCCTTATCCGCGCTGCTGTCGCCCATGCGGGCAGTCTCCTAGT
>CAYVOU010000151.1:0-5192 GCA_964453295.1 uncultured Gammaproteobacteria bacterium | reverse complement strand
TTTCAACTGTTGCCGAGCCTGACCGCCCTGGAAAACATCATGCTGCCGCTGGAACTGGCGGGCCGGGCCGACGCGGCCGAGGCCGCCAGGCAATGGCTGGAGCGGGTCGGCCTGGGCCAGCGCGCCCGGCATTACCCCAATCAGCTGTCAGGCGGCGAGCAACAGCGCGTGGCCATTGCCCGTGCCTTCGCGTCGACGCCGGCAATCCTGTTTGCCGACGAGCCGACGGGCAATCTCGACCGTCGCACCGCCGCCCGCGTCACGGAACTGCTGTTTGCGTTGCAGGCGGAGTTGGGGACGACCCTGGTGCTGGTGACCCATGACGACACCCTGGCCGGGCGATGCCGGCGAACGCTGGTGCTGGACGGCGGCCGCCTCGTCGATACCGCCGAGGCATGATGCGATGCCCGCTCCGGTCGTCGTAGCGCGGTAACCATGGTCCACCTGGCGTGAGGGAGCCATCTGAATGCGTAAAGGCAGCGCGCTGCATCTGGCCGTCAATCAGCTAAAGCGCGATTTGCGCGCGGGCGAGCTGACTTTGCTGGCGGCGGCCCTGGTGATTGCCGTGGCGGCGATGAGCGCGGTCGGCTTCTTCACCGACCGGGTCGGCCGTTCGATCGAGCGCCAAAGCGCCAGCCTGCTGGCGGCGGATCTCGCCGTGCAGTCGCCCTATCCCATCCCCGCGGCAATGCGCGAGCACGCCCGCGCCCTGCACCTGGCGACCGCCGCGACGCTGTCCATGCGCAGCATGGTGTCGGCCGGGGACCAAATGCAGCTCGCGGAAGTGAAGGCGGTGGGCGATGGCTATCCGCTGCGAGGGCAGGTCAGCAGCGCCGCGAGCCTGTTCGGCAGGGCGGAGGAGGCCGGCGGTGTGCCGGCCCCGGGCACGGCCTGGGCGGAGGCACGGTTGATGCAGACGCTGGGCCTCAAGCCCGGCGATTCAATCACCGTCGGCGCCGCCAGCTTGAAGCTGGCCAGAGTGCTGGTGCTGGAGCCGGATCGGGGCGGTGACTTTTTCAACATCGCGCCGCGGCTGCTGATGAACCTGAAGGACGTGCCTGCCACGCAACTGGTGATGCCGGGCAGTCGCGTCAGCCACCGGCTGCTGGCGGCGGGCACGCCGACCGAGGTCGAACAGTTCCGCAGTTGGGTCAAGGCGCGCCTGGATCGCAATCAGCGCCTGCTGAGCGTACGCGACGCCCGGCCGCAGGTACGTTCGGCACTGACCCGCGCGTCGCAATTCCTGCAGATGGCGGCACTGGTGGCGGTGGTGCTGGCCGGCGTGGCGATCGCGATGGCGGCCCGTCGTTATGCCGCCCGCCACCTCGATACTTGCGCGATTATGCGTTGTCTCGGCGCGACCCAGCGCACGATCGTTTCGGTGCTGGGACTGGAAATGCTGATCCTCAGCCTGACCGCCGCGCTGGCCGGCAGCGCCCTGGGTTACGCCGCCCAGGAGGGGCTGGCCTGGCTGTTCCGCGATCTGAGTCAAGGCGCCTTGCCGCCGCCCTCGCTGGCCGCGGCATGGACCGGCGTCGCCACCGGGCTGGTGACCATGCTGGGCTTCGCGCTGGCGCCGCTGGTCAGCTTGAAGGACGTGCCGCCGCTGCGGGTATTGCGCCGCGACCTGGGTGACGGTAACCGGTTCAGCCTGATTGCCGTGATGCTGGCCGCCGCGGCGATCATGGCGTTGGCGCCGTGGAACGGCGGCGACGTACAGCTCAGCCTGAACCTGCTCGGTGCCTGCGCGCTGACCATGATCGGGCTGGGCGCGATGGCCTGGCTGCTGGTCCAGGGACTGGGTCGCCTGCGCAGCCGCGTCGGCACGGCCTGGCGATTTGGCCTGGCCGGCGTGGCCCGCCGGGCCCGCAGCAGCAGCGTGCAGATCGTGGCCCTGGGCCTCGGCATCATGGTGATGCTGCTGATGGCAGTGGTTCGCGCCGACCTGCTCGCCGGCTGGCAGGCCAGCATTCCCGAGGACGCGCCCAATCATTTCCTGATCAACATTCCCCCCGGGCAGGTCCAGGCGCTCAAGAAATTTCTCGCCGATCGCGGCGTATCCACCGAGGGCATCTACCCGATGATCAGGGGGCGCCTGGTGGCCGTGAACGACAAGCCGGTGCGGATTGACGATTACCAGGACGACCGCGCCCGCCGCCTGGCCGACCGCGAAACCAATCTGTCCTGGGCGCAGGCACTGCAGGGCGACAATACAATCACCGCGGGCCACTGGTGGCGTCCCGGCGACAGCACGCCGCAGTTTTCGATCGAAACGGGCATTGCCGACACCCTGGGTCTGCACCTGGGTGACAAGCTCACCTACCAGGTTGCCGACCGCCAAATCAGCGGTCGCATCACCAGCCTGCGCAAGGTCGAGTGGGACAGCTTCAACGCCAACTTCTTCGTGCTGGCGCGCCCGGGCATGTTGGACGGCTTTCCCGCAACCTGGATCACCAGCTTCTATCTGGACGCCGGCCGCGACGCGCTGCTGACCGCGCTGGTCAATCGCTTTCCCAGCGTCACGGTGATCGATGTGGCCGCCATCCTGGAACGCGTACGCGCCATCATCGCCGGGGTTAGCCATGCCGTGGAATACGTGTTCGCGTTTACTGTCCTGGCGGGGCTGCTGGTGCTGGTGGCGGCGGTGCAGGCGACGCAGGACGAGCGCATGCACGAAAGCGCGATACTTAAGACGCTGGGTGCCACGCGCGCGGTGGTGGCGCGCGGACTCGCCGCGGAGTTCCTTGTGCTGGGAGCGGTGGCGGGAACGCTCGCGGCGGCTGCCGCCATGATGGCAGGCTGGTTGCTAGCCACGCGCGTGTTCCATATCGACTACCTGTTCGATCCATGGCTGTGGCCAGCGGGAGTCGCGGCGGGTGCCTGTGGCGTCCTGGCCGCGGGCTGGTTCGGGCTTCGCCGGGTGATGACAGAGACCCCGGCGGCGGTGCTGCGTCGAACGGCAGGCTAGGTTCGCTCGCCTCTAAGCAACGCGGCATCTGACGACGGCATCACACTTCACGCAGGCGGCTGATGCAGTGCGACAATCCATTACAAAATCAAACCATCCGGAGATTCCAGAACGCCTGCGCAGTGGGCAGACTACGCGCGCGGACAGCGGTCCGGTGATCGCTGCGCATATCCCCCACACCTGAAGGAGTTGAGTCGATGAATACGGGCCGTATCAAGAAGCTGGTCGCGATTTTCCTGGCCGGGGTTTTTCTGGCCGGCAGCGGCGCATTTGCGGCTGAGAAGTGCCCCAAGGGGCAGCGCTGGGACAAGAAGGCCTCCCATTGCATGGTCATGAAGCATCATAAGAAGAAAACCAAGAAGGCGAAAAAGATGAAGAAGAAGGTCGCAGCCGCTGCGGCGCCGGCCAGCAAGTAACCGGTATCTTCATCGTGATCGGCGAAGGCCCCGGACGGGGCCTTCGTTTTTTGGGCTCTCCATGCTCACCGCTTCCCGGCTTTTGCCTTTGTCGGCGCCCCGTTCCACAATGGCGTACGACACGTTCTTTTGTTCCCCTCGACCTGGCCCTTATGAAAGTGGCACGCGATCCCGCAGCGTCGCAAGCGCCGCCCGTTCCGGAGCGGCCACACGGACGCGACGACACCGCAGCCGAGGCGCCGGCCCTTCCGTCCGTCGGACAGGCCGGCCGGGCGGCTGAGCGCGCGCCCGTGCGACCACGTCTTTCGGTGCTGCTGCTTTGTGCCCTGCTGGTCACCAGTCTGGCGATGGCCGGGCTGACGCTGTATGCGCTGCGCGGCGAACGGGCCGAGCTGGCGCGTACCCGCCAGGACTCGCAGCAGCACCTGCTGGCGCTGCTGGGTTCCCGCCTGGAGCAAGTCCTGATTGAAGCGGTCCAGAGTCCCTTTCTGGCTTTGCGCAACATTCCGGTGGACCGGATTGACGCAAAGCGCGTCGCCCAGCTTCGCCGCAACTTCCCCGCCGTGCAGCAGCTCCTGGTCCTGGACGAGCGGCGCAATCTGAAACGCAGCCTGCCGGCGCCCGTCGATGCGCACGAACGCCGGGTCGAACAATGGCTGACCGACCGGGTGCAGGAAGAGGATCTCGATGACGCCGACGGCAATCTCGTGCCCTTCGACACCTTCGTCGAAACCGTGGCCGGCCGACCGGCCCTGATTGCGCTGATGCCGGTGAACGAAACCGGTGCGACCCTGCCGCATCCCAACGGTGGCGCCGACGTCGATGCGGGCACGGATGAGCACCCCACCTGGTTGCTGATGCGATTCAAGCTCGACGTGCTGCGCCACGATGACCTGGCGCCGTTGCTCGACGGATTCACCAGCAACCGGGGCGGCCGCATCGCGCTGGTGCCACCGGAGACGGTCATCGACGGCGATGCCATCACGCAGCCACTGTCCAGGGCTTTGCCGGGGTGGCTGCTCTTGTATCACCCGTCGGTCTCCGCCAACGGCGGTCTGGATGTGCACGGCTGGATCGTACTGGCGATCGCCATTGGCTGTACGCTGGCCGTCGCGCTGACCAGCCTTGCCGTGTGGTGGGACGTGCGCAGGGAGTATGCGCTGGTTGAACTTCGCAATCGTTTTGTTGCCAATGTCTCCCACGAGCTGAAGACGCCGCTGACCCTGCTGAGGATGTATGCCGAAACGCTTTACCTGCGCCGGCAGCCGGATCCGGCGCGCCAGCACGAGTATCACCGGGTTATGCTGCGCGAAGCGGAACGCCTATCGCACCTGATCGAAAACGTCCTTGATTTCGACCGGCTGCGACGGGGCGGCGCGGTGTACCGGCTGACCGCCGAAGACCTGCGCGCCACCGTGCAGTCGGTGCTCGACTATTATCAGCAACAATACGAGGAACGCGGCCTGCGCTTCGATATCTCGCTTCAGGATGAATTGCCGCCAGTGCGACACGATTCCAGCGGCGTGACGCAGATACTGCTCAACCTGCTGGAAAATGCCGCGCGCTATGCCGCCGAGCCGGGCCATGTCGAGATCCGCCTGCGGCACGACGGCGATTGGGTGGATCTTGAAGTCGCGGACCACGGACCAGGGTTGTCTGCGGAAGAATACGCGCGACTCGGAAAGGCGAGGAAACGGGGGCAGCTGGCGGAGTCCAGCCGCGGCAGCGGCATCGGGCTGGCGCTGGTCGAACAGATTGCCAGGGCGCACCATGCGCATTTCATACTTGACGTGCCGGAAGGCCACAGC
>CAYVOU010000150.1:0-5200 GCA_964453295.1 uncultured Gammaproteobacteria bacterium | reverse complement strand
GCAAGACGGCATACCGTCTGTTGCCAACAATCACAGGGCGATGGAGGATACGTCACGAAATTTTGTCACGACAGCCGAAGGCTGTCCGGCTATTCGCACCAGAGTCGACCCCGGACGTCTTGAGAAAAGTGCACCATTGGGTCCATGGCGGAATGGAACCATTGTGTTGTCACGAAGGAAGTCCCGACCTGGGGATGGCCTGGAGGCGCGATGCCGTCGCGCCGGTCGGATGTGCAGGTTCCGCCTGCCTGCTAGATATCGTTCTGCGATTTTGCTATCCGAAGGATTCGATCGAACAACTGCATCGCGACGAAATCCTCGTCGTGGCCGTCAACCGATATGGCTGACGCAGTGCCATACAGTGATGTCACAGTCACCGCGCCGGCCTCGACGCTGTAGGACGCTATGTGAAGTTTGCCATCAAGCGTAAGGTGGATTGGATAGTGGTCCGTTTGTATGCGTGCCTTCATCTGGGATTCCCCTCCTTCTCGCAAGGCAGCCCGGCATCAGGTCTTGGCAGTTGAGTTTTAACATTCTAAGTAAGTTCAGGCAGCATCACGCGCACGGCTGGTGCGCCGGTATCGTGCTTTTTCGAAGTCGCGTTAGCGAATTTTCGCCTTTACTTCCGTTGCCAAGCCGAAACCGCACTGTATTGGGCTCCAGAATCTAGACTGCATTGCAGCAATTGCTCGCATGTATGATGCCAATAGCGTGATCGGCTTCTCATAAACCGCACAAGTTCGACATCCATACCTGTCTCAAGACGCCGCACCCGATGAAATCCCGGACAGACGAAAATGCCAAAACCTACCTTTGCCCGCATAATCTTTTCCTGCGTAAGCGGGGTTGGTTTATCGAATTCATGGGTCAATTGAACGAAGTTCCATAGCAATGCCGTCAAGCATCGGCGGAATTCTGTTGAAAACACGTTACGACGAAGCTGCGATATGCGCCGCGCCGGCGATGGCAAAGCCAAGCGAGCGGAATATTAGCGACGCGCAATGACAGCTTCGTGACGAAACGATTTCATTGCGAACGCGGGCGTCACACAGGTTTGGTGAAGTGTTGTCGAACTGAACCGGAGGGAAACGTTGTCAGAATGATTGATGTTGTGACAAGCGAAACCGGCCTTTCATGCCGTTTGTTTGCAATGGATCGCACGCCGCGGTGATACGTTTCGAGTGCAATCTGTCTTGCACCCGCTATCGTCCCTTTGTACTGCGCATGCTTAGCACGGTCGACGGCGCGTCGAAGCTGTCGGGGCGGGATGCCTTCCAGAAGATCTTGAACACCGGGTGTTCCGGGATGCCGGTCAGCAATTCTTTCGGGCGTGCCCAGTGATATAGGGATGCGAGCGAACGTACGTCGGTGGACGACACCCGCCGGATCACATGTTCCGGCCCTAGCTCCTCCGGGCCCCGGAGACCGGCGGCGCCCAACAATTCCTTCAGGCCTTTCAGCGTGTTCTGGTGAAACTGAAATACGCGCTCACTCTTGTCCGGCACCGTCAGCGCGCGCATCCGGTTCGGATCCTGCGTCGTCACGCCGGTTGGACAGAGTCCCGTATGGCAGGTCTGCGCCTGCAGGCAGCCCAGCGAGAACATGAAGCTCCGAGCCGAGTTGCACCAGTCCGCGCCCATCGCGAGGGTGCGGGCGATATCGAAACCAGTGACAATCTTGCCGCCAGCGCCGATGCGGATACGTTCGCGCAGGTCCACGCCAACCAGCGTGTTGTGCACGAGCATCAGCGCTTCACGCAACGGCGCGCCTACATGATCGGTGAATTCCAGTGGCGCGGCGCCGGTTCCACCTTCGCCGCCGTCGACGACGATGAAGTCGGGCGTGATGCCGGTTTCCAGCATGGCCTTGACCATCGCGAACCATTCCCAGGGATGGCCTAGCGCCATCTTGATACCGACGGGCTTGCCATCCGCGAGTTCGCGCAGGCGGGCAACGTAGGCCACCAGTTCCAGAGGCGTCGAGAATGCGGAATGACGCGGCGGCGAAATGCAATCGACCCCGACCGGGACCTGGCGGGCCGCGGCGATGTCCGCCGTCACTTTCGCTCCGGGCAGCATGCCGCCACGTCCCGGCTTCGCGCCCTGCGACAGCTTTATCTCGATCATCTTCACCTGCTCGAAGGCGGCCTGATGGGCGAACTTCTTTTCATCGAACCGGCCATCGAGGCCGCGGCATCCGAAATAGCCGCTGCCGATCTCCCAGACCAGGTCACCCCCGCCGCTGCTATCCGGCTGTTCGCGGTGATAGCGCGAGATCGACCCCTCGCCGGTGTCATGATAGAAACGGCCGCGGCGGGCACCCTCGTTGAGAGCGAGGATGGCGTTTGCCGAAAGCGCGCCGTAGCTCATTGCGGAGATATTCAACACGCTGGCGGAATAGGGTTGCGCGCAATGCGGACCACCGATCTCGACACGAAAGTCGTGATGGTCGATCTCGACCGGCAAGACGGAATGATTGATCCACTCGTAGTGCGGTTCGTATACGCTCAGTTGCGTGCCGTAGGGACGCTTGTCGACCGCGCCCTTGGCGCGCTGATAGACGATGGAACGCTGTGCCCGCGAGAACGGCAGTTCTTCCCGGTCAGACTCGATGAAGTACTGGCGGATCTCCGGGCGGATGAACTCGAAGAAAAAACGGAAATGTGCGATGACGGGGTAGTTGCGGCGAATGGCGTGCCGGTCTTGCGTGTAATCCAGCGCGCCGACCAGCGTCAGGGCCGCAAAAACGAGCGCGGGCCACAGCCAGAACAACGACTGCAGCACGAGAAACGCGCATACGACCGCAAGCAGGGCGCAGACGAGCCACGCCCAGTAGCGTTGCGGTACGAATGATTCAACGGAGTGCAACACACCGGACCTCCCCCCACGCGCTCCGGTCAGTATAGATCGCCAGCCCGTTCAGCGGGCGGAACGTCCGCCAGGCGCTCCGCGCACCGCCGCGGGCAGGGCAAGATCGAATTGCCGCCCGGTCTCAGCCTCGCCCGCCCCACTTCCGTCCGGACAGGGCAAGGCGTCGTATCGGCAAAGGCTTCCGGCCCGGACGCCGAGTAGCCGGATCCGTTTGTCCAGCGTTTCATTTTTAAGGCAGCGGCCGGCACAGGCACGGATCGTCATCGCATCCTGGGTGTGGAACGACATGGTCGTTTCGCGGGTGATCGTCTTGAAGTCTTCGTAGCGAAGCTTTACGCCGATGGTTCGCGCCCCATAGCCTTTACGCTGAAGATCCGCCGCCAGTTGCTCGCATAACCGGGTGAACACGACACCCAGCGCCTCCCGATCGCCGCGCGGGTGCAGATCCCGCTCAAAGGTGGTTTCGCGGCTGAGGGACTTGGGTTCGCGGTACGTCACCACCGGCCGGTCATCGCGGCCTTGCGCCGCCTCGTGCAGCCACCGACCGTAGTTCCCGCCGAACCGCTCCACGAGCAAGTCGGTATCGGCGGCGGCCAGTTCGCCGATGCTGACAATACCGAGCGCCTCGAGACCGGCGGCGGCCTTGGGACCGATGCCGTTGATCCGTCTCGCCGGCAACGGCCAGATCCGATCGGGGATGTCCGACTCGGTCACCACGGTCAGCCCGTCGGGCTTGTCCAGATCGGAACAAAGCTTCGACAGCAATTTGTTGGGCGTGATCCCTATCGAGCAGCTCAGTCCGGTTGCCGACCGCACCTGTTGCTTGATCCGTCGTGCCACCTCGCGCACCCCGACCGACGGATCGCCGTCGATGCCATCCTGCGCCCCAGGAACGTCGGTAAGATCGATGAATATCTCATCGATGCCGCGGTCCTCGATGAACGGCGCAACATCGGCCACCGCCGCCTTGAACAACCTGGAATATTTACGGTATTCGTCGAAGTCAGCCGGAAGCAGCACGGCATCCGGCGCCAGCGCGGCGGCTTTCATCAGGCTCATCGCCGAATGCACGCCCAAGGCGCGGGCTTCGTAGCTCGCGGTCGTCACGACGCCACGACCGGCATAGCTGCGCAGGCGCCCGAATTCATGGGTGCCATCCTCGCGCCCGATCGGCGGCGGCACACGCCTGCCGCCGACCACCACGGCGCGGCCTTTCAGTTCCGGGTAACGCAACAGTTCGACGGATGCGTAGAACGCATCCATATCGAGATGGGCAATCCATCGGCTGCGCATGCGGAATATCCCGAAACGCCTTGCGCGCCACGCGCGCGTCGAAATGAGATCCTCAGAGCGACATTGTAAGGCATGGAAGACCGGCCTTGACCCGCAAGGCCGGACCCCGGGGAACGCGGCCGCGACCGGCTACTTGGGCAGGCCCAGTGCGTCGGCCAACTTGTCCGCGGGCGGCATGCCCCCCGCGCCCTGCCATTTTGAATCCTTGTCACGGAAAATCAGGCCGGGCGTGCCCCGGAATTGCAAGACCGACATCATCGCGTCGTGCTTTTGCAGTGCTGCCTTGATGTCCTTGGGAATGGTCTTCAACGCCGGGACGCCACCCTCCTCGGAGTGGGTATTGAATTTCGCCTGATCCTCGTTGTTGGCCTTTACCCGATCCTTGGCCGCCAGGATGGCCGCGGCCCGACCGGCGCTTGAGGTCTTCAGAAAGGCCACCATGGCCCAGCGGATCTGCAGCTTGCCCTGCGCCACCCAGTCGCGGGTCTCTTCCCACAGCTTGTGGCAGAAAATGCAATTGGGATCGGCAAATGCATACAGTACCGGGGCGCCTTCGCGGCCTTCGACGATCAGCCACTTGTCCTGGTCGAGTTCCTTCACGACCCTGGCATAATCGGGCTTGGGCATGTACTGCTTTTCGTACTTGTCGGACAGGCTGTCGCCTTCGCCATTGAGCAGCGGACCGGCCACGATGATGTCACCAACCTCGTAAAGAATTGCGGTCTCACCCTTCGCGTTCTTCAACACATAGCCCGTCAGCGCCGCCGTATCGGTCTTGAACGTCCTGACCACCTTCCCGCCTTTTTTGGGCGCCAGCGATGTGAGGGCTTCTTTTTCGGCCGGCGCCGACGGCTTGCCGGCCGCCGTCTCGGCCGCGGCCGCGGGCCGCGACGGCACCACGCCGAGTAAAACCAGGGAAACCAGGGCCAACGAGAGACAGAAGTTTTTCATGTGGGATCCAGTGATATCGAGCAGATTAAAGTGAACGGCGCACTTTATGGCCAAATTGTGACAATTGCCAGCATGCCCTGCGGCCG
>CAYVOU010000149.1:0-5208 GCA_964453295.1 uncultured Gammaproteobacteria bacterium | reverse complement strand
CCATGGCCACCATGGACATGATCAAGGCGGCCGGCGGCGAGCCCGCCAACTTCCTGGACATCGGCGGCGGCGCCAATCCGGAGCGCGTGGCCAAGGCCTTCCGCCTGGTGCTCTCCGACCAGAAGGTCGAGGCGTTCCTGGTCAACATCTTCGCGGGCATCAACCGCTGCGACTGGGTGGCCGAAGGCATTATCCAGGCCCTGGACAAGGTTGAAATGAAGGTTCCCCTCGTGGTTCGACTCTCCGGCACCAACGTCGAAGAGGGCCGCAAGATCATCAAAGAAAGCGGCAAACCGATCATCAGCGCCGATACCCTCGCCGAAGCGGCCGAAAAGGTCGTGGCGGCGTGGAAGAAGCATACCGGCAGAAAATAAGCGACCAGGATTGAGAGGAACGAACCATGGCAATTCTTCTGACAGAAAAATCAAAGGTCATCGTGCAGGGATTCACCGGCCAGATCGGTACCTTCCATGCCAATGACATGATCAACTACGGCACCAACGTGGTTGGCGGCGTGACCCCGGGCAAGGGCGGCACCACCCATCTCGGCCGGCCGGTGTTCAACACCGTGAAAGACGCCGTCCGCGAAACCGGCGCCGATTCCAGCATCATCTTCGTGCCGGCGCCCTATGCGGCGGATTCGATCATGGAAGCGGCCGACGGCGGCATCAAGTATTGCGTCGCCATCACCGACGGCATTCCCGCGCAGGACATGATCCGCGTGAAGCGCTACATGCGCCGTTACAAGGAAGTCAACCGCATGCGGCTGACCGGCCCCAATTGTGCCGGCAGCATCAGCCCCGGCAAGTGCATGATGGGCATCATGCCCGGCCACATCTACATGGAAGGCGACGTCGGCATCGTCGGACGCTCGGGTACACTGGGATATGAGGCGGCCTCGCAGATGAAGTCGCTGGGCATCGGCGTCAGCACCAGCATCGGCATCGGCGGCGACCCGATCAACGGCAGCTCCTTCAAGGACATCATGGATCAGTTCGAACAGGATCCGGAGACCAAGATGGTGGTGATGATCGGCGAAATCGGCGGACCGCAGGAAGCCGAAGCCGCCATGTGGATCAAGGAAAACATGAAAAAGCCGGTGGTCGCCTACATCGCCGGCCTGACCGCCCCCAAGGGTCGGCGCATGGGCCACGCCGGTGCGATCATTTCCGCCTTCGGTGAAAGCGCCGCGGAGAAGGTCGAGATCCTCCGTGAATGCGGCATCACTGTTTCCACCACGCCCGCGGGCATTGGCGACACCATCGCCGGTGTGCGTGCCAAACTCGGTTAAGACGAGAGGGACGAAATGAGCAAGCCCAAGATTCTGGTGACCCGCGCCTGGCCCAAGGAGGTCGAGGACAAGTTAAAGGAACTGTACGACGTCACCCTCAATGAATCGGACACGCCCATGACCGTGGCCGAGTTGCAGGATGCCTTGCGCAACTACGACGCGGTCTGCCCGACCGTGTCCGACAAGGTGACCGCGGAGGTCTTAAGCGCGACGCCGATGCGTGCCAAGATCCTCGGCAACTTCGGGGTCGGCTTCAATCACATCGACCTGGAGGCCGCCAAGGCCGCCGGGCTCGCCGTGAGCAACACCCCTGAAGTGCTGACCGACTGTACCGCCGATCTGGCCATGACCCTGATGTTAATGGCGGCGCGGCGGGCCGGCGAAGGTGAACGGCACGTGCGCACCAAGGCATGGACCGGCTGGCGGCCAACCCACATGATTGCCACCAAGGTGACCGGCAAGACGCTGGGCCTGATCGGCATGGGCCGCATCGCCCGCGCCATGGCCCACAAGGCGCATCATGGTTTCGGCATGAAGATCCTGTTCAGCGATCCGTATCCGCCACCGGCCGATGCCATCAAGGATCTGGATGCGACGCAGTGCGCCTCGGTCGAGGAAGTGCTGCGCCAGTCGGACTTTGTTTCCCTGCATTGCCCCGGCGGCAAGGAGACACACCATCTCATGAACGCCGAGCGGCTGGCGATGATGAAGCCGGGAGCCATTCTCATCAACACGGCCCGAGGCGATGTCATCGACGAGCAGGCGCTGGTGGCGGCGCTGAAGAACGGCACGATCAAGGCCGCCGGTCTCGACGTTTTCGAATCGGAGCCGAAGGTCAGCGATGCGCTGCTGGGTATGGAGAATGCCGTGCTGCTGCCGCATCTAGGCAGCGCCACGCGCGAAACCCGCGTGGCCATGGGTATGCGCGTACTGGAGAACCTGGAGCTGTTCTTCGCGGGCAAACCCTTGCGCGATAAAGTCGTGTGAGCGAGCAAGCGAGCTATTTCGAGTTCCTCAGCGCGGCGGCCCCGTCGGAAAATGCAATCGCCGCCAACACGGCGAGTTATACAAATGAGATAGTCGGCTTGCTTTTCCGGCTGTTCCTGGACGTGATCAGCGTCCGGCAGCCGGAAATCGAGCCGGTGCTGAAGGGCGAGGCGGCCGTGCCCGCGGGGCGCGAGCTGTTGATGCGCACCCTGCAGGCGCAGGGCATCTGGTTCCAGTTGCTTAACATCGCCGAGGAAAACGCCGGCATGCGTCGGCGTCGTCTCGTCGAGACCGAGCGCGGCATGCAGGCTGTGGCCGGGACCTTCAGTTTTGCTTTCGCCCAGGCCGCAGCGGCGGGTCTAACCGCCACGGAGGTCCAGTCGCTGCTCGATATCGCGCAGGTTGTCCCGACGATCACCGCGCACCCCACCGAGGCCAAACGGGTCACGGTGCTGGAGATCCACCGGCGCATATACCTCCTGCTGGTGCAGATGGAGTCCGCGCGCTGGACGCCGCGCGAGCGTACGGCGATGGTTGACGATCTGCGCAACGAAATCGACCTGCTGTGGCTCACCGGCGAACTGCGGCTTGAAAAACCCTCGGTCGACCAGGAAGTCGCCTGGGGACTGCACTTCTTCCACGAAACGCTGTACGAACGCGCGCCGGAACTGCTGGACACCCTTGAGGAAAGCCTGCGCGCGGCCTACCCGGATCATACATTCCGGTTGCGCCCCTTCTTCAAGTTCGGTTCCTGGATAGGCGGTGATCGCGACGGCAATCCTTTCGTCACCAACGACGTCACCCGGCGCACGTTGCGCGTCAACCAGCTCTCGGCCCTGCGGCGCTACCGCCAGCGCCTGGAAGCCATGAACCAGCGACTCAGCATCGCCAAGCATTCGCTCGAGGTCCCGTCGGATTTCCGCGCCGCGCTGCGCGAGGAACTGGAGCACAGCGGCGACGGCGAGGCTATTGCCAAACGCAATCCGGGCGAAGTCTTCCGTCAGTTCGTCTCCTGCATGCGACGCAAGCTGGAGGCGACCTTCAGCGCCGTCGAACGCAACACGACGATCTATAGCAGCTACGCTTATTTCAATCCCGAGCAGCTCATCGATGATTTGAAGGCGATGGAAGCGGCGCTGGTTGCGGCGCAATGCGAAACGCTGGCCAAGACTTTGGTTACGCCATTGCGGCGCGAGGTCGAGATTTTCGGCTTCCGCACGGTCAGCCTGGACATGCGGCAGAACACGACCGTGACCAATCGCACTTTGGCCGCGGTCTATGAGAAGCTGGAAGGCGCCAAACCGCCGGAAACGAATTCACCGGAATGGAAGGAATGGATCCTCGCCGAACTGGTTCGCCCCATCGAGGACTACCCCGACTTAAGCGGTCTGCCGGAGGAAGCGGAGTCGACGCTGGGCATGCTGCACCTGGTGGTGGAACCGCGTGCCGTCAACGATCGCCACGCCTTCGGCGGACTGATACTCAGCATGACCCAGTCCGAGACCGACGTGCTGGGCGTGTACCTGCTGGCCAAGTATGTCGGTCTGTTCGCCGATCGGCAGGGCATCGACTCGTGCCGCATCCTGGTGGTGCCGCTGTTCGAAACCATCGAGGACCTGTATGCCGCGCCGCGGATTATGCGCGAGCTGCTGGCGGTATCGGTCGTGCAGCGGACCGTGGAGGAACACGGTGGCGTGCAGGAAGTCATGATCGGCTACTCGGATTCGAACAAGGACGGCGGCTTCCTGACGGCCAACTGGGAGTTGACCAAGGCCCAGGCGACCCTGACCTCCGTCGGGCGCGACGTCGGGATCCCGATCAGCTTCTTTCATGGTCGCGGCGGTTCGGTCAGCCGCGGCGGTGCGCCGACCGGCCGGGCAATCGCCGCCCAACCGGCGGGTTCGATCCACGGCCAGATGCGCCTGACGGAGCAGGGCGAAGTAGCGTCGGCCAAGTTTGCCAACAAGGGTACGGCGCAATACCAGATGGAGCTGCTGGCCTCGAGCGTCATTCAGCACTCGCTGATGTCGAGCCGCGAGGATGCGCTGCGTTCGGACGTCGAAATCAACGAGGCAATGGAGGCGCTGGCCGCCAGCTCGCATGAGGCCTACCGCAAGCTGGTTGAGATGCCGGGCCTGGTCTCGTATTACGAGGCGGCCAGCCCGGTCGAGGAACTGACGCTGCTCAACATCGGCTCGCGCCCGGCACGGCGTTTCGGCGCCAAGACGCTGACCCAGCTGCGCGCCATCCCATGGGTGTTTGCCTGGACACAGAACCGGCACATGATTACCGGCTGGTATGGCGTTGGCACGGCGCTGGAACAGTTCCGCAGCCAGCGCGGCAAGGACGCGGACGCGCTGCTGAAGCACATGTTCGAGGATTCCCGCCTGTTCCGCCTGGTCATCGATGAGGTCGAAAAGACCTTGCCGCAGGTGGACCTGGGGATTGCCGCGCGCTATGCCGACCTCGTGGAGGACGCCGGCATACGGTTCAGCATCTACGGCGTGTTCGAGGAGGAGTACCATCGCACCGTCACCGAGGTCCTGCGGATCAGCGGCGCGTCGTCGCTGTGCGAACGGTTCCCGCGCTTCCGCCGGCGGCTGTCGCGCCGTCTGCCGGGTATCAACCAGGTCGGCCTGCAACAGGTCGAACTGGTCCGCCAGTTCCGCAGCCGCAAGGTCGCCGACAAGGAAGCGGAAGCCATGCTGGTGCCGTTGCTGCTGTCGATCAACTGCATCGCCAACGGCCTGGGCTGGACCGGCTAGTCTCGTATCTCCGCGGTCCTGGCGCCGGCCGAAAGGCGGTTGCCGGGGCTTGTGGTAAGCTAGCGGCATCCGAACCACCCAGGCTGCCGGCCGCCCGACGGCCGCGCGGGGAACAGGGGGCATCCATGTCCAGCAACAAATCCGGAAACAACATCAAAGCCTTTG
>CAYVOU010000148.1:0-5210 GCA_964453295.1 uncultured Gammaproteobacteria bacterium | reverse complement strand
TCCGACCGCCTGCTGGAATTTCCCTTAGGGGTGTTCGGCATCGCCCTGGCAACCGTAATACTGCCCAACCTGTCGGAGCGCCATGCCGCCGGCTCTTCCGAGGGGTTCTCGCAGTTGCTCGACTGGGCGCTGCGCTGGGTGTTCCTGATTACCGTCCCGGCGATGCTGGGCCTGACGCTGCTGGCCAGCCCCATCCTGGCGACACTGTTTCAGTACGGCAAAATGAGCGGTTTCGACGTCATGATGGCGACGCGCAGCCTGGTCGTGTACGCGCCGGGGCTGGTGGGTTTCGCCCTGATCAAGGTCTTCGTGCCCGCCTATTATTCCCGGCACGACTCGCGCACGCCGGTGCGCATCGGCGTGATCGCCATGGTAAGCAACATGGTGATGAACGTCCTGCTTATCCTGCCTCTGCAGCACGCGGGCCTGGCGCTCGCCACCTCGCTTTCCGGATTCATCAACGCGGCGCTGCTGTTCCGCGGATTGCGCCGCGCCGGCGTTTATCGTCCCGGGCGCGGCTGGCGCCGGCTGGCGTTGCAGTTGCTGCTCGCGGCGGCGGTGATGACGGCGGTGCTGTTATTCGGACGTGGCGATCTAACGCAGTGGCTGGCCTGGCACGCCGCCGAACGGGCGGCGCATCTCGCGCTCTGGATAGGCGCCGCCGCCGCGGCTTATGTCGCGAGTCTTTGGCTGGCCGGGCTGAGACCCAAGGATATGACGCTTTCCCGTGCCCCGGTATAATCCAGGCTTTTGATTGCAGGCGACAGGCGATGGAGTTGATTCGCGGTTTGTACAACCTCGCACCGGCAGGCCGCGCGTGTGTCGCCACCGTTGGCAATTTCGACGGAATGCATCTGGGCCACCAGGCCGTGCTGGCGCAGTTGCGGCAGCTGGCGCGGGCACGGGACCTGGCCAGCGTGGTGGTGGTGTTCGAACCACAGCCGCGCGAGTTCTTTCAGCCGACGCTGGCGCCGCCTCGTCTGAGCCGTTTGCGCGAGAAACTGGGCCTGCTTGCCGCCGAAGCAGTCGACAAGGTGCTCCTTTTGCGCTTTGACGCGAAGCTCGCGGCTCTGGAGGCGGAGGCGTTCGTCCGCAATGTGCTGGTGGAAGGCCTGCGGACTCGGGCTGTCCTGATTGGCGATGACTTCCGCTTCGGCAGCGGGCGGCGCGGTAACATCGATCTGCTGCGCCGTCTGGGCGGCGAAGCCGGTTTCAGCGTCGAGGCGACCGACAGTTTCGTCACCGACGGCCAGCGCGTAAGCAGTTCCCTGGTGCGTGAGTCGCTTGCCGATGGTGACCTGGAGCGGGCGGGGCGACTGCTCGGCAGGCCATATTGCATGGAGGGGCGGGTGGTGCACGGCGACAAGCGCGGACGCGGCATCGGCTTCCCGACGCTCAACATCGATCTGCACCGCCGCCGCCTGGCCCTGGCCGGCATCTTCGCCGCCCGCGTGCGGGGCTTGGGCGAGGAACCGATCAGCGGCATGGCGTACATTGGCAACCGGCCGGTGGTCAACGGACGCAAGGTGGTGCTCGAAGTCAATTTGTTCGACTACAGCGACGAGTGCTACGGGCGGCACGTCAGCGTCGAGTTCGTGCGCAAGCTGCGCGACGACATGAATTTTGCCTCGCTCGATCTATTGCAAATCCAACTGGCGGCGGATCGCGAGCAGGCGTTACAGGTGCTCGGTGGGACGATGTGAGGGGACCTGGCCGCAAGCCGGATAACAGCAACGAGGCACGCAAGTGGAAGACAAGGTTGTGACCGATTATAAAGACACACTCAATCTGCCGCAGACGGATTTCCCGATGCGGGCCAATCTCGCCGAGCGCGAGCCGAAGGTTCTGCAGGGCTGGCAGGAGCTCAAGCTGTACCAGACACTTCGTGCGGAACGCGCTGGCAGCCCGCGTTACGTGCTGCACGACGGACCGCCCTACGCCAATGGCGACATACACATCGGTCACGCCGTCAACAAGGTGCTGAAGGACATCATCGTCAAATCGCGGAGCTTAAGCGGTTTCGACGCGCCTTATGTGCCGGGCTGGGACTGCCACGGCCTGCCGATCGAACTGCAGGTGGAAAAGTCCGTGGGCAAGGTCGGCCGCAAAGTCTCCGCCAAGGGTTTCCGCGACGCCTGCCGGGACTATGCCGGTAAGCAGGTCGACAAGCAGCGTGCCGATTTCATCCGGTTGGGCGTGCTCGGCGACTGGGAGCACCCCTACCTGACGATGGACTTTCGTTTCGAGGCCAACATCGTGCGCGCCCTGGGGCGGATCATCGCCCAGGGTCACCTGATCAAAGGGTCGAAGCCCGTGCATTGGTGCATGGACTGCGGCTCGGCGCTGGCGGAAGCGGAAGTCGAGTACGAGGACAAGGACTCTCCGGCGATCGACGTGCGTTTCGACGTGGTGGATGCGGATGCGCTGGTTTCCCGCATGCATATCCTCGAAGGCGGAGCCGGCACCGGGCCGGTGTCCATCCCGATCTGGACGACGACGCCCTGGACGCTGCCGGCCAACCAGGCCGTCGCCCTGCATCCGGAGCTTGAATATGTTCTGGTCGAGTGCGGCGGCGAGCGGTTGGTTGTGGCGGAAGCGTTGCTGGAGTCCGTGATGCAGCGTGCCGGCATCGATGCGTTCCGCGTAGTCGCGCGCGGCCGCGGTGATCGGCTGGAAGGGCTGGAACTGCAACATCCGTTCTACGACCGCCGGGTGCCGGTCATTCTTGGCGATCACGTCACCACCGACGCCGGTACCGGCGCGGTGCATACGGCGCCCGGACACGGCCAGGAGGACTACGTGGTCGGCAGCCGTTATGGCCTCAAGGTTGATAACCCGGTCGGCGACAACGGCTGCTTTCTGCCGGACGTGGAACTCTTTGGCGGCGAGCACGTGTTCAAGGCCAACCCCCACGTCATCGAAGTGCTGAAGTCGCGCGGCCGGCTGCTGCACGAGGAAAAACTGCGCCACAGCTACCCGCACTGCTGGCGGCACAAGACGCCGGTTATCTTCCGCGCCACGCCGCAGTGGTTCATCAGCATGGATGCGAAGGGCCTGCGCCGGCAGGCCATGGCGTCCATCGGCCAGGTGCGCTTCACGCCGGCCTGGGGCCAGGAACGTATCCGCGGCATGGTGGAGGGGCGTCCCGACTGGTGCATCTCGCGTCAGCGGACCTGGGGCGTGCCGATCACCTTGTTCACGCACAAAACGACCGGTGAACTGCATCCGCGCACGCAGGAATTGATCGAACAAGTGGCCGTCCTGATCGAGGAAAGCGGGATCGACGCCTGGTTCGAACTGGATGCGGCGGCATTGCTGGGCGCGGACAGCGACGACTGGCACAAGGTCAGCGACACCCTCGACGTCTGGTTCGACTCCGGCGTCACCCATGACGCCTACCTGCGCCGGCACGAGGGGCTGCATTTCCCCGCCGATCTCTACCTCGAAGGTTCCGATCAGCATCGCGGCTGGTTTCAGTCCTCGCTGCTGACCTCGGTGGCCATCAACAATACCGCCCCGTTCAAGGCGGTACTTACCCACGGCTTCACCGTCGACGCCGAAGGCAAAAAGATGTCGAAGTCGCGCGGCAACGTGGTGGCGCCGCAAAAGGTCATGAACAGTCTGGGCGCGGATATTCTGCGGCTGTGGGTGGCGGCGACCGACTATCGCAGCGAAATGAGCGTGTCCGACGAAATCCTCAAGCGCATGGCCGACGCTTACCGGCGTATCCGCAACACCACCCGCTTCCTGCTGGCCAACCTGGCAGGTTTCGATCCGGCGACCGACTGCGTACCGCCCGAGCGCATGGTGGCACTGGATCGCTGGGCCGTGGACCAGGCCGCGGCCCTGCAGCGCAAGGTCGTGGCGGCCTACGACAGTTTCGAGTTCCATCTCATCTACCAGCATGTCCACCAGTTCTGCACGGTGGACATGGGTAGCTTCTACCTGGACGTCATCAAGGATCGCCAGTACACCACGCAGCGTGACAGCCTGCCGCGGCGGTCGGCGCAGACGGCGCTTTATCACATCGTCGAAGCGCTGGTGCGCTGGCTGGCGCCGGTGCTCAGCTTTACCGCCGAGGAAATCTGGGGCTTCATCCCCGGGCGGCGCGGTCAGTCCGTATTTCTCGAAACCTGGTATGAGCACCTGCCTGCAACGGAGTCGGATCATTTCCCGCTGGCGTTCTGGGAACGCGTGCTGACGGTGCGCGAGGCGGTATCCAAGGAACTGGAAAAGCTGCGCGTTGCAGGCGGCATCGGGGCTTCGCTCGAGGCCGAAGTCGATCTGTATTGCGACGAGGAATTGCTGAAGACCTTGTCGAAGCTGGAGGACGAACTGCGCTTTGCCCTGATCGTCTCCTACGCCCGGGTGCATCCCGCTGCCGAACGGCCGGCGGATGCGGTGCAGTCCGGCGTCGCCGGACTTTGGATCAAAGTGGCCGCCTCCGGGCATGACAAGTGCGGCCGTTGCTGGCACCGCCGCGCCGACGTCGGCGAATATGACCAGCATCCAACCCTGTGCGGCCGTTGCGTCGACAATGTCGAGGGCGCCGGCGAGGCGCGTCGTTATGCCTAGGGGGCTGCGATGGCTCTATCTCTCCGTGGCGGTGCTGGCCCTGGATCAATGGACCAAGCATATCGCCGCCGCGAAGCTGCAGCTTTATGAATCGGTCGAGGTGCTGCCGTCGCTCAATTTCACGCTGCTTCATAACACTGGTGCGGCTTTCAGCATCTTCGCCGACGCCAGTGGCTGGCAGCGCTGGTTCTTTACCAGCCTGGCGATCCTGGTAGGCCTGGGGATCGTGATCTGGCTGGCCCGCATCCCGGCCACGGCGCGCCTGGTCCCCTGCGCGCTGGCACTGGTGCTGGGCGGCACCCTGGGCAACCTGGTGGACCGGCTCACCCTGGGACACGTGATCGATTTCATCGATGTGTATTATCGGAATTGGCACTGGCCGGCGTTTAACGTAGCCGATTCCGCGATCAGTGCCGGGGTGATCCTGTTGCTGGTCGATACCTTCCGCAAGGGTACCGCCGAGGACTGAGGTCCGGGTCCGGTTGACATCTCCTGGGGGCGGGACGTAGTGTGGCCTCCTTCGGGACGGCCTTGTGATGCCTCCCAGGCAAAAATGTGAGTCAGGAGCGGCACTTATGCAGATTATCCTAGCGAATCCACGCGGTTTTTGCGCCGGCGTCGACCGTGCCATCGGC
>CAYVOU010000147.1:0-5226 GCA_964453295.1 uncultured Gammaproteobacteria bacterium | reverse complement strand
CAGTCCCTGGGATATACCGTGGTCGACGCCAGCACCGTGATTGCGACGCACGTGAGCCAGGCACTGCAGGACCATGCCCACGAGATCCTGGGTCACGATGAGGTCCAGCAACTGCTGACACGTCTCTCCCAGACCAGTCCCAAGCTCGTCGAGGATCTGGTCCCCAAGACACTGCCGCTTGGCGTGGTGGTGAAGGTCATGCAAAACCTGCTGCGCGAGAACATTCCCATACGTGATGTACGGACCATTGTCGAAGTGCTCGCCGAGCATGGCCACAGGAGTCAAGACCCCGTCATCCTCACCGCTGGGGTGCGTGCGGCCCTGGGTCGGACAATCGTTCAGCAGATCAACGGCTTGGAGGATCAGTTGCCGGTCGTGACCCTGGATCCGTCGCTGGAACAGATATTGCAGCAGTCGGTCAACGGCCTTGCGGAGGGTGCGATCCCGCTGGAGCCTGGACTTGCCAACCGCATGCTCAAGACCTTGCAGAGCGCGGCGGAAAAACAGGAGGCGCTGGGGCAGCCGGCGATCCTGCTGGTGCCGGACAACTTGCGCGAATTCCTTTCACGCTTCGTCCGCCACAGTATCCGCGGCATGCACGTGCTGGCATTCGGCGAGGTGCCGGAGAACAAACAGATCAAGATGGTGGCAGCCATTGGACGTGGCGAATAAGGCGAAAGAAAAGGTACCCGTTGAACATGAGTCGCAGATCCGGACATCACCAATCAGAGTTGTGCCGTGTCGCCCTTGCGGCAAGGGTGGGCGCCGCGGGCGATGCCATGCGGGGAGGTTGCATCCATGAAGGTTAGGCGTTACGTGGCGCCGGACATGCGCTCGGCTCTGGCGGCGGCTCGCCGCGACCAGGGGCCCGAAGTCATCATCCTCTCGAACCGCCGGATCGATGACGGCGTCGAGCTGATCACGGCGGACGAATATGACGTGCATCTACTCGACTCAATCAAGCCCGCACAGCGGCGCGAGTCCGCGGATCCGGCGCCGTCGGCCGCACTCGCCGGCAAGACGGAGTCGGCAAGCAGGAAACCGGCGGCAGAGTCGACTGGCGATGCGGTCGCCGCGACCTATGCGGCGCTCGACGCGGCACCCGAACCGGCTGAAAAGCCCGCCGCCCCGGCGGCGCCTCGTCAGAAGTCCGCCGGTTTGCAATCGGAACAGCTGTGGACCCGTGAACCCGTCATTGAACAGATGCGCAACGAGCTGAAGTCGTTGCGGGGCTTGTTGCAGCAGCAGATTGCCGGCCTTGCCTGGGGCGACCTGGGCCACAGTCATCCGCTGTGGGCAGGACTGTTGCGCAAGGCCGCTGTGCTCGGCATGGCGCCGCGCCTTGCGCACGATATCGCCCAGACGATCCCCGAGTCCATGCCGATGGAAAACGCCTGGCGCCGGTTTCTCGCCGTGTTCGCCAAGCAACTGGAGGTCGAGGACGACAGCTTGATGGCACAGGGCGGCGCGGTTGCGTTGGTTGGACCGACGGGTGTCGGCAAGACCACGATGATCGCCAAGCTGGCGGCTCGCTACGCACTGGAACACGGGCCGCAGTCGGTGGCGCTGATTACCGCGGATGCGCAACGGATCGCCGCGCACGAACAGCTGCGCAGCATCGGACGCATCCTGGGGATCCCGGTCAGAATCATCGACGGTGCCGGCGATCTGGTTTCGGCCCTGCAGTCGGTGATGGATCGCAAACTGGTGCTGGTCGATACGGCGGGCATGAGCCATCGCGACACGCGCGTCGAACAGATGCTGGATGCGATCCGGCGCTGCTCGCCCCTGCTTCGTACCTACGTCGTGATGTCGGCGGCGACGCAGGGACGGGATCTGGACGCAATCCTGGAACGCTACAGCGCGGCCCGACCGGCCGGCGTCATGCTGACCAAGCTGGACGAAACCGCATACCTCGCGCCGGCGCTGTCGGCCGCGATCATGCACAAGCTGCCGGTTGCCTATGTCAGCGCCGGTCAGCGAATTCCCGAGGACCTGGAAGCCGCACGTGCGCACAGCCTGGTCAGCCGCGCGGTGGCGGCGGCATCGGGCGCGACGCCGGCGAACGTGGCCGACGGCGATTTGACGATGGAAGAACTCTTTACAGTGGCGGAAGGTGAACATGCCCATCCTTGATTCAAGAAAACCAGCCTCGGTCTCGAACCTGCCCCTGGCACGACCGGTGAGGGTGATTGCCGTTACCAGTGGCAAGGGCGGCGTCGGCAAGACGACCGTTTCGGTCAACCTCGCGATGGCAATGGCGGAGCGCGGCAAGGAGGTCGTGCTGCTCGATGCCG
Source organism: uncultured Gammaproteobacteria bacterium (assembly GCA_964453295.1). GTDB lineage: Bacteria > Pseudomonadota > Gammaproteobacteria > JAJPIJ01 > JAJPIJ01 > CAYVOU01. The sequence continues at coordinate 2,929 of CAYVOU010000147.1, read as the reverse complement.
ACCTCGGCCTTGCAAATGTCGATGTCCTGCTTGGGCTGAAGGCCGATTACAACCTTTCGCATGTCATCAGCGGAGAGCGCAGCCTGGACGAGATCATGGTCACTGCTCCCGGCGGCGTGCGTGTCATCCCGGGCGCGTCCGGCGTCCGCCGCATGACGGAGTTGTCTGAACGCGAGCAGGGGGGGCTCATCTATGCCTTCAGCGGCCTCGCTTCAAGTACAGACGTGCTGATCGTCGATACGCCCGCAGGCATCGGGACCCCGGTCATCAATTTCTGTTCGGCGGCGCAGGAAGCATTGGTCGTGGTGTGCAACGACCCCGCATCGCTCACCGATGCCTACGCCACCATCAAGGTATTGAACCAGGCCTCGGCGCGGACGCGCTTTCGCATCCTGGTGAATCAGGCACGCAGCGCCCAGGAGGGCCAGACGTTGTTTCAGAAGCTGGTGGAGGCCACAGGCAGGTTCCTGGACGTGTCTCTTGATCTGGTCGGAACCATTCCTTTCGATCCCTGCATTCCGCGCAGCGGGATGAGCCGGCGAGCCGTATATTCGGCCTATCCGGGTGCCGGATCTGTGGCCGGATTCAAGAAACTCGCAGAACGGGCCGATAAATGGCCTGTACCCGGGACCGCGAGTGGCCAGCTTGAATTCTTCGCCGAGCGCATGATCCAGGGTGGCGCGGCCGAGGGGAGGTGGGCGCAGGCATGAACGATTTAGCAGCATATAAGACGACCGCCCGAACGACGGCGCCGGTCGACGAAGGAGCGAAGCTTGTCGAGCAGCACGCCGGACTGGTGAAGCGGATCGCTTACCACCTGATGAGCCGGCTGCCGCCGAGCGTGCAGGTCGACGATCTGATCCAGGCAGGCATGATTGGTCTGCTGGAGGCGGCCCGCAACTACGATGCGGCGCTAGGGGCGAGCTTCGAGACCTATGCCGGTATACGGATCCGCGGGTCCATGCTGGACGAAATCCGCAAGGGCGACTGGGCCCCGCGTTCTCTGCATCGCCGGGTACGGGAAATGGCGAAGGCGGTTTCGGAAGTCGAGCGCGAGCAGGGACGGGACGCCAGGGACGCTGAAGTGGCGGCGAAGCTCGGCATCAGCCTCGACGAATATTACGAGACGCTCGCCGACGCGACCAGCCATCGGCTGTTCAGTCTTGAAGAATTACCGGCAGGTGACGACAACCTTGCTGAAGGACTCATCCCTGCAATCGAGGGACCTGAGGACGACGTCGCAAAGGATCGCTTCCGCGAGGCGCTGGCAAAGGCCATCGCCGGGTTGCCGGAACGTGAACGGCTGGTGCTCTCGCTGTATTACACCGAAGAGCTCAATCTTCGCGAAGCGGGCGACGTACTGGGAGTCAGCGAGTCGCGCGTCTGTCAGATCCACGGTCAGGCGCTGATCCGACTACGTGCGCGCATGGCGGACTGGCTGGATCCGACGACATAAGCAGTATTGGCTAAGGTAAACGAGGGCATCGGCATGGTTGCTGGGCAAGGGTTTCACGCTACGGACTGGGTTGGACGGAGGGTACCGTGAATAAAGACATGAAGATTCTCATCGTGGACGACTTCTCGACGATGAGGCGCATTATCAAGAATCTTCTGCGCGACCTGGGTTTTACCAATACCCACGAGGCGGATGACGGCCAGACGGCGCTGCCGATGTTGCAGAGCGGGTCGTTCGATTTTCTGGTGACCGACTGGAATATGCCGGGCATGCAGGGGATCGATCTGCTCAAGGCGGTGCGCGCAGATCCGAAGCTGAATACGCTCCCAGTGCTGATGGTCACCGCCGAGTCCAAGCGGGAGCAGATAGTGGAAGCTGCCCAGGCGGGCGTGAATGGCTACATCGTCAAGCCCTTCACCGCCCAGACCTTGCACGAAAAGATTAGCAAGATCTTTGAACGAATCGCGGCCACGGCCTGAATAAAAATAACGCCGAAGGAGACCTGCGCGTGGAAAATCAGGAACGACTGGAACTGGCAAAGACCCTGGTTCAGCACCTGGAAGCCGGCAACGAGAATGCTGCCGACGAACTGCTGGAACAGATCGTGCGCGAACGGGAATCCGGGTTGTTCATGGAGGTGGGGCGACTCACCCGCGAGCTCCACGACTCGCTCGCCAACGTGAAGTTCGACGCGCGCATCGCCGGGTTGGCGGAAACCGACATACCGGACGCAAAGCATCGCCTCAACTACGTCATTCAGAAGACGGAGGAGGCGGCGAACCGCACGCTGAACGCGGTGGAAACTCTGCTGCCGATTTCTGAGAAGCTCAATACGGGTGCCACGGTGATTACCGAGGACTGGTCCAGGTTTGTCCGGCGCGAGATGAGTGTCGACGAGTTCAAGGGCCTGAGCAATCGGCTGACCGAATTCCTGGACGAGATTCAGGACGACTCGTCCAAGATTCAGAGCAACCTGTCCGATGTGCTGATGGCCCAGGATTTTCAGGACCTGACCGGCCAGGTCATCCGGAAGATTATCGACCTCGTCACTGAAGTTGAAGAAAGCCTCGTGCGCCTGGTCCGCTGCGCCGGCGTCAAGGCCAAGCCGCAGCAGGAAGCCGAGGCCGGCGCGACGCGCGCCGAAGGACCGCAGGTCGAAGGCGTGCAAACCAGCGCGCAATGCGTCAACGGTCAGGACGACGTCGACTCGCTACTGTCGAGCCTGGGGTTCTAGCCGGCGCGCCGCGGGGGAGACAGACTATGGCAATCGATCTTAATGATGAAATCGTCCAGGACTTCCTGGTGGAGGCGGGCGAGATACTCGACCTGCTCGGCAACCAACTGGTGGATCTGGAATCCCGGCCTGACGACAAGGACCTGCTGAACGCGGTATTCCGCAGCTTCCACACCATCAAGGGCGGAGCCGGCTTTCTCTCCCTGGACAACCTGGTTGAAGTGAGCCACAAGGCGGAG
>CAYVOU010000146.1:0-5281 GCA_964453295.1 uncultured Gammaproteobacteria bacterium | reverse complement strand
AGGCGGCAAGGTGGGCGTTGAAATTGCCGACGGCGCCGTTGATCTTGCCGAGCAGGGGCAGTGCGGCCAGCTGTTCGCGTTGGCGCCGCAGGCGGTGCACGAACACGGCGATTTCCTTGCCCAGGGTGGTGGGCGAAGCCGGTTGGCCGTGGGTGCGCGCCAGCATCGCGATTTCGGCGTGGTGCCGGGCGAGCTTGCCCAGCGCCGCCAGGAGTTCGTCCATGCGCGGCAGCAGTACCTGGGAGCGGGCCTCGCGCAGCATCAGCGCATAGGCGAGGTTGTTGATGTCTTCCGAGGTACAGGCAAAGTGAATGAATTCCGCCACGGCTTCCAGATCGGCATTGCCGGCAATCTTTTCCTTGAGGAAGTACTCCACCGACTTGACGTCATGATTGGTGGTGACCTCGATGTTCTTGACGCGCTGTGCGTCGCGCAGGTCGAAATTCGCGACGATGTCGCCGAGCTTGTGCAGCGAGCGTTCGCCCAGCGCCGGGATCTCCAGTTCCGGATGGCCCGACAGGGTTTTCAGCCATTCGATTTCGACGATGGTGCGGTGCCGGATCAGGCCGTATTCGCTGAAGATGGCGCGCAGCTCGGTGGTCTTGTCGGCGTAGCGGCCGTCCAGCGGTGAAATGGCGGTTAATGCCGAGAATTCCATGGACTCCCCTTAAGTCATTGCGAAACCGCTAAATGATACACCGTCAGGGCGGCGGCGGGGCTGCCGCCGGGACGGATTGACAAGCTGGCCGTGGCAGCCTATTGGACCCACATGTTATCGATGTTTTTACGCCGGACAGCCGCACAGCCCCGCTTTCTTCACGACGGCGCCGAGCCTGCTTACCTCGCGTTATATCGCAGCGGCGAGCTCCAGGCGCGCGCCGCCGCCGCCCTGGGCGAGCTCGCGGACTGCTGCGCCTGCCCCCGCAACTGCCACGTCAACCGTCTGGATAACGAGTCACGGGTCTGTCATACCGGCCGGTTCGCCCGCGTCGCCAGCGCCTTTGCCCATTTCGGCGAGGAAGGCTGCCTGCGCGGTCGCCATGGCTCGGGAACCCTGTTTTTCGCTTTGTGCAACCTGCGTTGCGTGTTCTGCCAGAACTGGGACATCAGCCAGCAGGCGGCCGGCGGCGAGTGCGACGCGGACCGGCTTGCCGACCTCATGCTCGACCTGCAGGCGCGCGGCTGCCACAACATCAATTTCGTCACCCCGGAACACGTGGTGCCGCAGCTCATTGAAGCGATCGCAGCGGCGGTGCCGCGCGGCCTGCGTCTGCCCATCGTCTACAACACCAGCGCCTACGATTCAGTCGCTTCGCTGAAGCTGCTGGACGGCGTCGTCGACATTTACATGCCCGACTTCAAGTTCTGGACTTACGAGAGCGCCCGCCGCTACCTCAAAGCCAAGGATTATCCAAGGCGGGCGCGCGAGGCGATTGCGGAAATGCATCGACAGGTCGGGGTGTTGAAACTCGATCCCGGCGGCATGGCGCGCCGGGGTGTGCTGGTGCGCCATCTGATCATGCCCGGTCGGACGGAGGAAGTGGCCGCGATCAGCCGCTGGCTGGCGGAAGCGCTTTCACCCGACACCTACGTCAACCTGATGGCCCAATACCGGCCGCGGTTCGCCGTGGGCCTTCCCGGCCGCGACGGCAAGCCGCAATATCCCGACATCGATCGGAGGCCGTCGGAGCGCGATCTGCAGCAGGCTCTCGCCGCCGCAAAGGCCGCCGGCCTCTGGCGGTTCGACGGGTGTGGGATCAGATGACCTTGGAGTACCGCGGGTTCGCGTGCCGGACCAGATCGGTGCCGAGGTAATGGTCGAATACCATGCAGATATTGCGTATGAGCAGGCGCCCGGGCGGCAGCACCCGAAGCCGGCGCTTTTCCAGGTCGATCAGACCATCGGCCCGCATGGGCGCCAGCCGCCTCAATTCGGCTTCGAAATACGAACCGAACTCAATGCCGTATCGGGATTCGATGGCCGTCATGTCCAGTTCGAAGTGACAGATGAGCTGCATGATGACGGCACGGCGCACCAGGTCGTCGGCCGTCAATTCGATGCCGCGAAAGACAGCCAGCCCTTCCTCGTCCACGCGCTGCTGGTAGCGTGCCAGCTCGCGTTCGTTCTGGCTGTAGGAATAGCCGACGCGGCTGATTGCGCTGACCCCCATGCCCACGATATCGCAGTGACCGTGCGTGGCATAGCCCTGGAAATTCCGTGACAGTTTGCCTTCACGCTGGGCAACGGCCAATTCGTCTTCCGGTTTGGCGAAATGGTCCATGCCGATATAGACGTAGCCTGCATCGGTCAGGCGCTCGATGGCGCGCTGCAGGATCTGCAGTTTGACCTCGGCCGGCGGCAGGGTCTTCTCGTCGATCTGGCGCTGGGTCTTGAACAGGTGCGGCAGGTGGGCGTAGTTGAAAACCGACAGCCGATCCGGCGCCGCGGCGACGACGCGATCCAGGGTGCGATCGAAGCTGGCGACGTTCTGGAAGGGCAGGCCGTAAATCAGGTCGATGCTGACTGAGCGGAAGCCGCACTCGCGCGCGTTGTCGATGACGTCGCGGATCTGGGATTCCGACTGGACTCGGTTGACGGCGCGCTGCACCTCGGCGTCAAAATCCTGCACGCCCAGGCTCAGGCGGTTGAAGCCGATATCGCGCAATAGCCGGATGCGGTCGGTGTCGACCGTGCGCGGATCGATTTCTATCGAGTACTCGCCGCTGTCGTCGTCAAGCAGGGTGAAATGCCGGCGGGTGGCCGCCATCAAAGCCTGCATCTGGTCGCCATTCAGGAACGTCGGCGTGCCGCCGCCCCAGTGCAGCTGGCTCACGGGCCGGTTGCGGTCGAACAGATCGCCCTGCTGTTCGATCTCGCGATAAAGACTCTGCAGGTAGCGAACGGAATGTGCCCGGTTGGCCGTAATGACCTTGTTGCAGGCGCAGTAGTAGCACACGGTGGCGCAGAACGGGATGTGAAAGTACAGCGAAAGCGGTGCCGGGATGGGATCCTCGTTCGTTTGCAGGGCGCAGGCTCGGTATTCGGGCACTCCGAAAGCATCAGCGAACTGCACCGCCGTCGGATAGGATGTGTAGCGCGGGCCTTGATGATCGTAACGGCGGATCAGGGCGCGATCGAAAACGGGTGTCTGCTGCGTCATGGTTACCTGCGTGGGTCGGCCATTGAATGCGGCCAAGTTTGCTACGACGTCAGCCCAACCCGGGTGATCCCGATCAATTCCGGTGGAGGAATATCACGTGGCCGCGCTGCGGTGCGCCTTGACCGTGCTTCGATGTCGGCGTGGTATTGCCGGCAAGGATGAGGCAATCCGGGAATGTCACGGCCGTTATTCGAGACCGGGCATCATCGGGATGTCGGTGATGCCGGGATCGATGCCGAGTTGTGAGAGCAGGGTCGTGACCTGACCGCGGTGGTGGCTCTGGTGATTGAAAAGATGGGTGACATAGATCCACGCGGGCTGGCTGCGGGTGACACCATAAATCCGGCTCTGGTACGCCAGCGGCGTTTGCAGCCAAGCCTCGGTGAGGGCGCCGGCCCATTCCACGATGCGCATATCCATGGCTTCGCGGGCCGTCCGCAATTCACTAAAGTCCTCGAACAGGTCCTCGCCGACGGCCGTGGCGGGGCCGGGCATGCCAGTGAACCGCGCCATCCAGGCCTGGTCGCCCCAGAGGATGTGGTTGAGCGTGGAATGGATCGAACGAAAAAAGGCCCCCCGATCGCGCTTACGTTCCCCGTCCGGCACTCCGGCGCAGGTTTCGAACAGGCGCTGGTTCATCCAGCGGTTGTAGTCGGCCAGCAGCTGCCAGCGGTTGTGTTGGTACATGGTGGGGTGCGCCTCCACAGGTGTTTCCGCCGGCACGGTTCCCTGTTCCGGGCCTGACGAAATCGTTACACTAATTCGGTATCGATAGCGATCGAAACATTTTCCGTGATTAGTTCCATTCTGGCCGGTCTTCCGGCATGGCTCCTTGCATTTATCGTACTGGGAGGGATTGCCTACCTGTTCCTGGCCGTGGCCCGGACCGGGCAATTCCGCGAACGCCATGCGACGGTATCCGATTTTACGCCGCCGGCAACGCTCATGGTGCCCGTGCACGGGGCACCGCCCCGGCTTTACGAATGCCTTCATTCCATCTGCAGGCAGGACTACCCGGAATACCAGGTCGTCTTCGGACTGCATAGCGCCGACGATGCCGGGCGTGCCGTCATCGAGCAGGTGATGGCGGACCTGCCGGAGGTCGATTTCGATCTGGTCATCGACGGCCGCCGCATCGGGGCCAATCCCAAGATCTGCAATCTTGCCAACATCTATCGCGCGGTGAAACACGATGTCATCGTCGCCGTCGACAGCGACGTCGTCGTGGATCCGCAGTTCCTGCGCACGATCGTCGAACCGCTGGCCGATCCGGCCGTCGGCGGCGTGACCTGCCTTTACCAGGGCGCACCGGACGCGAATCTGCCGTCGGTGCTCGGTGCTCTGCATATCAACGACTGGTTCATTCCCTCGGCCCTGGTCGACCTCAGCATGGGTGAGATGCGGCTGGTCTATGGCGCGACCTACGCCCTGACCCGCCACTCCCTGCTGGCGACCGGCGGTTTCCTGGCACGCGCGTCGGCGGTGGCCGAGGACGACGTCCTCGGGGCAATGCTCTACGAGGCCGGTTTCAAGATCCGGCTCGCTCCCTATGTCGTGGCCACCGTGGTGGCAGAGCCCGATTTCCGCTCGCTGGTTAACCACGAGTTGCGATGGATGCGTTCCATTCGCGCCTGCCGGCCGCTGGACCATGTGCTTTCCGTCGTGATGTACGCGTTGGTGCCCGGCATTTTGCTGACCGCGATCAACCCGACGGGATGGACTTTCGCTATGCTGGGCATGCTGGTCGGGTTGCGTCAGATGGTGCACTGGCTGGTCCGTCGGCGAATCGTGAATTCCGTCACGATCGCGCCGTGGTGGGTGCCGTTGCGAGAGGCGTTAAGCTTTGGGGTATGGGTCACCAGCTTTTTTGCTCGTTCGATGCGTTGGGGTCAGCATACCCTCCACTACGTGGGCGGCAGGCAGGTGGTGAACAAGCGCAGCGGCGCCGCCGCCGAACCCTGAACGACGGCGGACCGGCCTTCGGGATCAGCGTCGCGCCTGAACTTCGCCCGGCGCGCGCGAGTCGAAATCCTTGTCCAATCGAATGGGGTGAACGGCCATGAACAAGCTTACCGTGGGATGGCTGATTGCTTTGGTTCTGTTGATCGGTATGCCGGCCG
>CAYVOU010000145.1:0-5322 GCA_964453295.1 uncultured Gammaproteobacteria bacterium | reverse complement strand
GGCACCTTGTAGCCTTCGTAGATATGCGTGTCGAGCCGGATCCCCGGGCCGCCCGGCGGATGATACAGGGTGATGGTGCCCGGCGAAGGCGCAAAGGTCTCCGGGTCTTCGGCATTGATGCGGCACTCGATGGCATGGCCGCGCAGCATGATGTCCTTCTGCTCGTAGCCAAGCCGTTCACCCGAGGCCACCCGGATCTGTTCCTTGACCAGATCGACACCGGTGATCATTTCCGTCACCGGATGCTCGACCTGCAGGCGCGTGTTCATTTCGATGAAATAGAACTCGTCGTCCTCGAACAGGAACTCGAAAGTGCCGGCACCGCGATAGCCCATTTGGCGGCAGGCTTCGGTACAGCGTTCGCCGATGCGCATGCGCATGGCGTCGGTAATGCCGGGCGCGGGCGCCTCTTCGATGACTTTCTGGTGGCGCCGCTGCGTCGAGCAGTCGCGCTCGCCGAGGTGGATGGCGTTGCCGTGTTCATCGGCCAGCACCTGGATCTCGATATGGCGCGGCGTCGCCAGGAACTTCTCCATGTAAAGCGTCGGATTACCGAACGCGGACTGCGCCTCGCTGCGCGTGAGCACGACCGCGTTGCGCAATGCCGCTTCGCTATGGACCACGCGCATGCCACGACCGCCGCCGCCGCCCGCGGCCTTGATCATCACGGGGTAGCCGACTTCATGGGCAATGCGGGCGCATTCGTCGAGATCGTCGGGCAGGGGGCCGTCCGAACCCGGCACGCAGGGCACGCCGGCCTCGCGCATGAGCTTGATGGCGGAAATCTTGTCGCCCATGAGCCGAATGGTCTCCGGCCGCGGACCGACGAATACGAATCCGCTCTGCTCGACTCTTTCCGCAAAATCGGCGTTTTCCGACAGAAACCCGTAGCCCGGATGGATGCCGCCGGCATCCGTGACCTCGGCGGCGCTGATGACGGCGGGCACGTTCAGGTAACTTTCGGCCGACCGGGGCGGCCCGATGCAGACGGACTCGTCGGCAAGGCGCACGTGCTTGAGGTCGCGGTCTGCGGTGGAGTGGACGGCGACCGTCTTGATACCGAGCTCACGGCAGGCGCGCAAAATACGCAGGGCGATTTCGCCCCGGTTGGCAATAACGATTTTTTCTAGCATGTCCTGAAGGTTCGGGGCAATAACGCAGCGGCTTACTTGATCACGAACAAGGGCTGACCGTATTCGACCGGCTGGCCGTTCTCCGTCAGCACCGCGGTGATGCTGCCGTCGCGATCCGACTCGATCTGATTCATGATTTTCATGGCCTCGATGATGCAAAGGACATCGCCCTTGCGAACCTTGCTGCCAACGGTCACGAAAGACGGCGTCGACGGTGACGGCGAGGAATAGAAGGTGCCGACCATCGGCGCATTGATTACATGGCCGTCCGGCTTCGTCTCGGCGGCAGCTTCCGTGTCCGCTGCCGGTGCGCCGGCGGCAGGCGCCGGGGCATGGTAAATCGCGGATACAGGCGCCGAACCCGAGGTCTGGCGGCTGATGCGTACCGACTCCTCCCCTTCCTTGATCTCTATTTCGGAAATACCGGATTCCTGCAGCAAATCAATAAGCTTTTTGACTTTTCTGATGTCCATGAGTGGGTTACCGGATACAACGTTCGGATTGCGGTTATTTGGCGAGCTGCCGACTGGCGAATTGCAGGGCAAACTCGTAACCTTGGGCGCCCAATCCAGCGATGACGCCGACGGCGATGTCGGAAAGATATGAGTGACGCCGAAAGGCCTCGCGGGCGTGGACGTTGGACAGGTGCACCTCCACGAACGGGATTTTCACCGCCAGGAAGGTGTCACGCAGCGCGATGCTGGTGTGCGTGTAGGCGCCCGGATTGATCAGGATGAACGACACGCCCTCGGCGCGGGCCGCCTGGATCCGGTCGATCAGCGCATGTTCGCCGTTGCTCTGGTAGCAGAGCAATTCGTGGCCGGCGGATTCCGCCAGCTCGGCCAGGCGGCGGTTGATGTCATCGAGAGTATCGCGTCCATAGATCTCGGGTTCGCGCTCGCCCAGCAAATTGAGATTTGGCCCGTTGAGGACCAAGATGCGCGCCATGTCTGCCCCTTCTCGTCGATTATTGGTAGTTTTCCGACGATGCCGGCAGATTAGCACATGATGGACGCCAATTCGATAAGGATCCCGGAGAAATCAGCTTCGCCTACAGCAGCGGCCTGATTGCCGTTTCAGCCTCGTTGAGGGCGAACAGGCCGCGGTGCGTTGCGATGATCCTGCCGTGACGGTCAATCAGGATCGTGTAGGGCAGGGCCCCGATGTCGTTGCCGTATTCCCGGCTCAGGGTGCCGTCCTCGTCGCCGACCAGCACCGGGTAATTCATGCCGTGCTCGTGCACGAATTTCCGCACGGCGTCCCTATCGTCGACGGCCACGCCGATGATTTGCAGCCCCTTGGCGCCGTATTGCGACTGCAGCTTGATGAAACCCGGGATCTCCTCCCGGCAGGGCGGACACCAGGTGGCCCAGAAATTCACCAAGAGCACCTTCCCGTCCCATTCGCTCAGGTGCCGGGGCTTGCCGTCGATGTCGGCCATGGTGAAATCGATCCGATCGCGTCCGATCACGGAGGGCGACCGCCCGACGAAGTAGTGCCGAAAGAATATACCAGCAACCACGGCCAGCGCTGCGACGATGGCAACCGACCGCGACAATGTCATGGGTTCAGCGCGATCCGCAGGTGCGCGAGGAAGGGTTGCGGCGGCACGAAGCCCTGCAGGCGCTGGCCGCGCCGCTCCCGTCCCGTAGCGTCGAAGAACAGGATCGCCGGCGGGCCGAACAACCCGAATTCCTTCAACAAGGCCTGATCGGTGTCGTCATTCGCGGTAACGTCGGCACGCAACAACACCGCCCGGGACAGGTCGCGGCGCACTCGCGGGTCGGCCAGCGTTTCGCGCTCGAACTGTTTGCACTCGACGCACCAGTCCGCATAGAAATCGAGCATGACCGGTCGGCCGCGCGCCTTTGCCAGGGCTTGTTGTAGCCCGTCGTGGCCGCGCACCGGCAAAAAGTGCAGCGCCGGCGCCGCCGGCTCCCGCGTGCCCGTCAGGTTGAGCGCACCCAGCGGCCGGGCGAGATCGCTGCCGCCGGCGGCGGCTCCGACAATCAGCGCCGCACCGTACAGGGTCAGCGCCAGTCCGAGCCCTTTGCCCACGCGCCGCCAGCCACTGCTCGCCGCTTCCATCCGGTCAAAGGCGCCCAGAAACACGCCACCCACCAGGATCAGGATCGCCCAGAGGGCCATGATGATCGGCCCCGGAAAGACCCGCTCCAGGAACCACAGCGCCACACCCAGCATGACGAAGCCGAAGAATTTCTTCACCGCCTCCATCCAGGCACCGGCACGCGGCAGGAGGCTGCCGGCGGAGGCCCCGACCAGGAGCAGCGGCGCCCCCATGCCCAGGGCCAGCACGAACAGCGCGGTGCCCCCCAGCCAGGCATTGCCGCTCTGGCCGATATAGACCAGGGCGCCGGCCAGCGGCGGCGCGACGCAAGGCCCGACGATGATGGCCGACAATACGCCCATGATCGCGACCCCGTGCACCGTTCCCGCCCGCTGGTGGTGGCTGACGCTCGCGAGGCGGCTTTGCAGGGCGGATGGCAGCTGGAGGTCGAAAAAGCCGAACATGGAAAACGCCAGGGCGACAAACACCGCGGCGAAGGCGATCAGCACCGCGGGCTGCTGGAAGGCCGCCTGCAGGTTGCGGCCCAGCAGGGCGGCGGCGACGCCGGCCAGGGCATAGGTCAGCGCCATCGCCAGCACGTATACCACGGACAGACCCAGTGCCCGCCGGGTCGTCATCGACGCGCCGTGGCCGACGATAATGCCGGAGAGGATGGGCACCATGGGAAATACGCAGGGCGTGAACGCCAGCAGCAGCCCGAAGCCGAAGAAGCTTGCCAGCAGCAGGGGACTGACGCCGCCCCTTAACAACTGGGTAATGCGATCGGTCTCCGACACCGCCGGCGCCGGCGTACCGCCGCCTGAGACCGCCGCCGGCCCCGTGTTGCCGGTGTCGGCGGCGGGGCCCGTTGCGGCGGCCAGTTCGATGGGCAGCGTCTTTTTGATGGGCGGGTAGCAGATGCCTTCCTCGGCGCAACCCTGGTAGCCCAGCGTCAGATTCACGTCCTGCGCGCCCGGACGGGTGCGGATCAGCGGTAGCCTTACCGCGAAGGCACCGTGCATGATCTCGGTCTTGCCGAAATTCGGGTCGTCCTTGATGACGCCGTGCGGCACGGTAACCGTGCCCAGGCGGACCCCTTCGCCATCGAGCTTGAAGCTGAACTTGTCGTGGTAGAGGTAATAGCGGTCGGCTATCTGGAACCGGGCCACCAGCGCGTCCGGACCAGCCGGGTCCACTGTGACCTTGAATGCCTGGTCGGGCTCCAGGAACTGGTTTTCGCCCGCGGAGGAGCCGGTAAAATCCTTGAACAGGTTTAAGGGGTTGGCCTTGTCGAGCAATCGCTCGCTCAGGCCGTTACCGGCCACCGCGTAGGCGGGCAGCACCAGCAGCAGCCCCACCAGGGCCGTCCAACGCCTCAGAGTTCGCATAAATTCGCTTCCAGCCACGACAGGTAATCTTTTGATCCGGCGGTCAATGGGACTGCGACCACCTCCGGGAGTTCATATGGATGATGGGCGCGTATCGCCTGCTCCACCATGGCAAAGTGGCGCGTCGACGTCTTGGCCAGCAGCAGCTGTTCCTCCGCGGTCTCGATGGCGCCCTGCCAACGGTAGACGGAACGCAGACCGGTGACGATGTTCACGCAGACCGCCAGCCCCTGCTCGACCAGCACAACCGCCAGCCGGTCCGCCGAATCCTTGTCCGGACAGGTACACAGCACCACCAGGAAATCCGTCGTCATTGCCCCGCCAACCCCAGGAAAAGAGGGCGATTGTATCCCTTGACAGCCCTGATCCGACACCTATAATTAGCACTCGTCTTTGGCGAGTGCTAATCCCTCGCCGCCATTCGCAGATTACCAATCAATAACTTCAAGACATCTTCAGGAGAATCCCTATGAAACTGCGTCCCCTGCACGATCGTGTCATCGTCAAGCGCATGGAGGAAGAGCGCAAGAGCGCCGGCGGCATCGTCATTCCCGACACGGCAACCGAAAAGCCCATGCGCGGCAAGATCATGTCCGTGGGTCCGGGCAAAGCCAACGACAAGGGCGAAGTCAGCCCGATGAACGTCAAGAAGGGCGACAAGGTTCTGTTTGGCAAATATTCCGGCACCGAGGTCAAGGTGGACGGCGAAGACCTGCTCGTGATGCGCGAAGAC
>CAYVOU010000144.1:0-5335 GCA_964453295.1 uncultured Gammaproteobacteria bacterium | reverse complement strand
TTCAGGCGCATCCTGGAGAAGCAGGGATATGATTTCGACCAGTTCAGGCAGGACATTCGTGACCAGATCACGGTAGCCCGCCTGAAGCAGCGCGATGTGGACAATCGCATACACGTCACCGACCGTGAAATCGACAACTACCTGGCCAACCGGCACGGCCAGACCAGCGGCAAGGAGTACCGCATCGCGCATATCCTGGTCGCGACCCCTGAGGGCGCGACACCTGAGCAGATCCAGGCCGCACGCGCCAAGGCCCAGAAAATTCTGAAGAAGCTCAAGGCCGGCGCGGATTTCAAGAAAGTCGCGGTCGCGATGTCGGACGGACAGCAGGCGCTGGAAGGCGGCGATCTCGGCTGGCGCAAGGCGGGTGAGGTACCGACCCTGTTCGCGGACGTCGTCAACAACATGAAGAAAGGCGACATCAGCAACGTCATCCAGAGTCCCAGCGGATTTCACATCATCATGCTCGCCGACAGCCGCTCCCAGGACGTCCACGTCGTAACCCAGACCCATGTGCGCCACATACTGATCAAGCCCAGCGAGCTCGTGTCCAAGGTGGACGCCAGGGCAAAGCTTGAGCAGTTGCGCATGCGGATTGAAGGCGGGGCGGATTTTGCGGAGCTGGCGCGCTCCAATTCCGACGATCGCGGTTCGGCGGCCAACGGCGGCGACCTCGGATGGGTGAATCCCGGCGAGTTGGTGCCGGAGTTCGAGCACGTCATGAACAGTCTCAAGCCGGGCGAGATCAGCGAACCGTTCGAAACCGAGTTCGGTTACCACATCGTTCAGGTGCTTGGCCGGCGCCAGCATGACGACACGGCTGAGGCGAAACGCGCCCAGGCCAGGGCGGCGATCCGTCAGCGCAAGATCGAGGAGGAGACCGAAGCCTGGTTGCGCCGCCTGCGTGACGAGGCCTACGTCGAATATCGTCTGCCGGGCATGGGCAAGACCGACGCGGACGCCGCCACCGACGCCGCGCCGGCCACCGACCATCAACCGTGACGCGGGGGGCGTTGAGCCCGTGACCACGGTGCCGCGGATCGCGCTTACCACCGGGGAGCCCGCGGGGATTGGCCCCGATCTGACGATACAGATCGCGCAGCAGACCTTCGACGCCGAAATCGTCGCCATCGGTGACCCCGCTGTGCTGCGCGCCCGCGCCGACCAGCTGGGACTCCCGCTCACGATCCTACCCTATACACCGGACGCGCCGGCCGTCCCCCACCAGCCTGGCAGGCTGCGGGTGGCGGCGATCGCCACCGCCCGGCCCGTATGGAGCGGCCAGCTGGATACCGCCAATGCCGCCTACGTGCTCAGGGTCCTGGATGCCGCCTGCGACGGCTGTATCAAGGGGCACTTCGATGCCATGGTCACCGCGCCGCTGCACAAAGCCATCATCAACGACGCCGGGACGCCGTTCACCGGGCACACCGAATATCTCGCCGAACGCAGCGGCGGCCACAGGCCGGTCATGATGTTGGCCATTCCCGGTCTGCGCGTGGCACTGGCCACGACCCATCTGCCGCTGAAGGAAGTACCCGCCAGCCTCAATCAGTCGGACCTGATGGCTACGCTCGAAATCGTTGAAAGGGACTTACGGCGTTACTTTCGGGTGACCGCGCCGCAGGTCGCGGTTTGCGGACTGAATCCCCACGCGGGGGAAAGTGGCCACCTCGGAAGCGAAGAAGTGGAAGTGATTGAACCGGTTCTCGCCGCGCTGCGCCGGCGCGGCATGGCCGTGTCGGGTCCACTGCCCGCGGACACCGCCTTTGCGCCGGCGCAACGACAACGCTACGACGTCATTGTCGCCATGTACCACGATCAGGGCCTGGCGGCGCTGAAGGCGCTTGGCTTCGGCGAAGCGGTCAACATAACGTTGGGGCTGCCCGTCATCCGGACATCGGTAGACCACGGTACGGCGCTGGAACTGGCGGGCAGCGGTCGTGCCGATCCCGGCAGCCTCCTGGCGGCAATCCAGGTGGCGATGGACATGGTCGGCACTGCCGCGACGGCATCGGGACAGCGGTAGGATGGGCGCGGTCACCGGGCGAACGCCGCGGCGCAAGCGCTTCGGCCAGCATTTTCTTCATGATGCGCGGGTCATTGCGCGAATCGTCGCGGCCGTTGCGCCGTTCCCGGGTGAAAGTCTCGTCGAGATCGGGCCCGGTCGTGGCGCCCTCAGCCTGCCGTTGCTTGACGCGGCCGGCGCGCTTGATGTCGTCGAGATCGATCGCGATCTGGCGGCGGCGCTGCAAGACATGGCTCGCGACCGTCCCGGCCTGCGAGTCCACACTGGCGACGCGCTACGCTTCGAGTTTGCCAGCCTCGCCGGACCCGGCAACTCGATCCGCGTGGTGGGCAACCTGCCCTACAACATATCAACACCCCTGCTGTTTCATCTCCTGGATAGCGCCGACCGCATCGACGACATGGTCTTCATGCTCCAGAAGGAAGTCGCGGAACGAATTGCGGCGAGGCCCGGGACCGACGCTTACTGGCGCCTGAGCGTGATGGTCCAATACCACTGCGAGGTGCAGTGCCTGTTCGACGTCGGCCGCGGTGCATTTTCCCCCCCTCCCAATGTCGATTCCACCATCATCCGGTTGCGGCCAATCAAGCGACCGCCGGACAGTCTTGCGCAGGATCCCGCCAAGCTGAAGCGAGTGGTCACTAAGGCATTCAGCCAGCGGCGCAAGACCTTGCGTAACGCCTTGCGGAGCGAACTGACGGAACAGGATTTCGCGCGGGCGGAGATCGATCCGGGCCGGCGTGCGGAAACGCTCGGTGTCGCGGAATTCGTGCGCCTGGCAAACGCCGCCGGGTCGTCCCCGGAGACCGTGGCTTAGCATCCGTACCTACCGCAACCGGCGAGATAAAACCGCTAAGCGTCTGACTGCGAAGCCTCTAGAAACTTACCCACATTTTCTGTGGATAAGTCTGTGGATCAAGCTACTTCAGTAAGACCGAGCAATCGCGATTATGACATTTCGGTTAAATCGATTAAAAAATGACCTTTTATCATTTATTAATTTTTTCAAATAGTTAAAACATTTCTTAACGCGTTGGCGGGTGATGACTTGTTAAGATCTCGGTTCGCTCGTAATGCAATGCACCATTGTGCATAACCCGCTCCCAACTCCTTCAAGGAATACGGCTATTTCGCCGCCAAACGACGCAATTCCGCGATGACCGGACCGCACTGTGGCCGTAAGCCTCGCCACAGATAGAACGATTCGGCGGCTTGTTCCACCAGCATCCCGAGACCGTCGACACTCACCGCGGCGCCGTGCACCAGGCCCCAACACGCGAACGGAGTCGGCCTGTCGCTATAGACCATGTCGTAACAAACGCCGCCTGCTTCGAGCAGGTCATCCGGCAGGGTCGGCACGTCGCCGTGCAATCCCGCGGCAGTGGCGTTGATGATGATGTCGAAATGGCGGCCGGCCAGCGACGGAAGGTCGATGCCCTCGACCTCACCCTGTGCGGCGAAGCGCGCGGCCAGCGTCAACGCCCGGTCGGGCGTCCGGTTGGCAATCACCACCCGATCTGGGCCCGATTCCAGCAGCGGACCGACTACTCCACGTGCGGCGCCGCCGGCACCGAGGAGCAGGATCCGCCTGCCGCGCAGCTGGACGCCATGATTGGACTCGAGATCGCGCAACAGTCCGACGCCGTCGGTATTGTCGGCACAGACACGCCCGGCTGCGTCAAACCAGAGCGTATTCGCCGCCTGGGCGGACTCGGCACGCACGCTCCTCACCTGGGCCGCCGTCCAGGCTTCTTCCTTGAACGGCACGGTAACGTTCAGCCCCTTGCCGCCCAGCGACCGGAATTCGGCCAGTGCCGCGGCAAAGCCGTCCACGGGAACAAGCACTGCCTCGTAGGCGATACGCTGGCCGGTCTGGCCGGCGAAGGCACGATGAATCAGCGGGGATTTGCTGTGGCCGATGGGATTCCCGACCACACAGTAGTTGTCGCAGCCCGCCGCCATCCTGAACAAGGCCATGGCGGTATCACCGGGTAACCGGACCGACGGATCCGGCCCGGTCAGCTGCCGCGGCTCTGCAGGCCGCCTTTCAGCACGTACGCGCGCAAGCCCCGCTCGCTCAGCAGAAACGCTGCCGCGGAACTGCGCCGGCCGGTGTCGCAATAGCAGATATATTCGCGCTTTGGATCGAGGGTTTCCGCCTTGAGGCGAAGCATGAACAGGGGAATATTCATGCTGCCCTCGATCCCGGTGTTGGCGTGCTCGCTCTCGAGACGGACATCCAGCCAGATCGCACCCTGGCCGGCCCGGGCCTCGGCATCCTTCCACTCCAGCCAGTTGAGCATCGGCTCCTTGAGCAGGGCGTTGAAATCCTCCTTGGACAGGCGCATCAGCGTGCCATCCGTCACCATGGTGACATTGGCGTTGCGCTTGTTCTCGGAAATCAGCGCCTCTTCCCCAAATGCGTCGCCTTCCTTGAGCTGCGCCAGCGTCAGTTCAGAGCCTGTCTTGGACGGGCGGGTGACCTTGGCCTTGCCGGTCTTGATGATGTAATAGTAATCGCCCTCGTCACCCTGGTTGATCACGGTCTCGCCGGCCTTCAGAGGCACCTCCTGCATGCGCATGAACATCGCCTGGATGTTTGCCGGCGGCACCTTCAGAAACGCTTGCGACTGCAGGATGCGCGTCATCCAGTCGACGTCGTCCTCGCCGTGCGAGGCGTCCGTATGGATCTCGTTGACCTCGATGCCGGAGAGTTGATCCCAGGTCAGGAGAATGTCCAGCAGATCGCTGTCGAAGCGCGTAATCTTGCAGGCCGTGCGCGCCGTCGCGGTATGCTGGCGCGGCTGATGATGGGCAATCGGATGTTTCGCGAGATTGCTGCCACCCGTAACCGTTGTCGTCTGTCCCTTGTCGGAGGTCAGGGCGATGTCGCCTTCCAGCAAATAGGTGGTCTTGCGATCGACATCGCCAGCCTTGAATATCACTTTCCCCGCCGGCACCTCCTCCACATAGGCCTTGCCGGCCAGTTCCTGGAAATTTTCGGCATTCAGGGCGCTCGGTGGCACCAGGGTCTTCAGTACGGCTTTGTCTACCAGTTTCAGCTCGGCCATTTCTTGCCTCTGTTTGACAACTTTCCCCCTCGTCCCTGTTTCGGACTCGCAGACTTACTAGATTGGAGGGCGCTAGGGCATTACGGGCGCCGACCGGGAAGATGGCATCATTCTATGCGTTAAGGCGGCTTTTTTGAACAGATTTCAGCGGGCTGGCGGGACGGCCGCCAGTCGCCGTCTGTTAAGATGACGCGGTTTCCACGGTTAGCAGACAGGAACAAGACGATGACTGAAC
>CAYVOU010000143.1:0-5355 GCA_964453295.1 uncultured Gammaproteobacteria bacterium | reverse complement strand
CAGCGATTTCAATTCGGCGCTGTCGAAACCGTGCCGGTGGTGCATGTCGGCGACGAAGCGCTTGACGCCTGCAGCGTCCAGCCTTGATGAGTCGGTCGTCGACGCGGCGGTTGCACAAGCACTCATGCCCGCCGACACCGCCAGACACAGGCCCACCCGCGCCAGTATCTTGGTCAGAATGACAGCATCTTCCGGTGGGTATGGACGGACATGAGAATACCGAAACTGGCCATCAGAGTCACCAGCGAAGTCCCTCCATAGCTGATCAGCGGCAAGGGCACGCCCACGACCGGCAACTGACCGATGACCATGCCCATATTGACGAAAACGTAGATGAACAACGTCATGGCCAGACTGCCCGCAAGCAGGCGACCGAAATTCTCCTGGGCCTGAGCGGCAATCTGCAGGCCGCGAAGGATCACGAAGAGGTAGACCGACAGCAGCGCCAGTGCGCCGACCAGGCCGAATTCCTCGCAAAGCACGGCGAAGATGAAGTCCGTGTGCCGCTCCGGCAGAAATTCAAGCTGCGACTGCGTACCGTGCAGCCAGCCCTTGCCGAACAATCCGCCGGAGCCTACCGCGATGACCGACTGGATGATGTGATAACCCGCGCCCAGCGGGTCCTGTTCCGGATCCAGCAGGGTCAAAATCCGCTGCCGCTGGTAATCGTGCATCATCGTCCACATCGGTACCAGCGAGACGAGGAAAAGGATGCAGCTCCAGATGATGTACCGCCAGCGCAGGCCCGCGATGAACACCACCGAACCGCCGGCGGCCAGCACCAGTGCGGCGGTTCCCAGGTCGGGCTGTTCGGCGATCAGCCCGACCGGCAGCAGGATCAGGACCGCGCCGAAAAGGATCTGCAGAATGCCCGGCGGCAACGGCGCGGCGGCGAAGAAACGCGCGCATATCATCGGCACCGCCAACTTCATGATCTCCGAGGGTTGGAACCGCAGGAATCCCAGGTCCAGCCAGCGGTGGGCACCACGGCCGGTACCAAAAAAATTCAGCGCGACCAGCAGCAGCAAACCGATGGCAAACAACCACACCGATACGCGTGAAAGGATTTCCGGCCGGACCTGTGCGACCGCGACCATAATGACCAGTCCCAGTCCCATGCGTATGGCCTGCCGCGTCACCATCGCCTGGTCCTGGCCGCTGGCGCTGTAGAGAACGACCAGGCCCATCGTCAACAACACCAAGATAGCAAGTGACAACCACGGATCGATGTGGATGCGATGCCAGATCGAACGCGTGCTATCCATTGGTTTTCAACATCGGCAGATAGGCATGGGCTTTCAACAGATACTCGTCGATGACACGGCGCGCGACGGGCGCCGCCGCCGAGCCGCCGTGCTCACCGTGCTCGACCACGACTGCCACCGCGATCCGAGGCGAGTCCAGTGGCGCGAAACTGATGAACAGGGCATGGTCGCGAAGATTTTCGGGAACGTTGTCGGTGCCGCCACCCTCCTCGTTCTGGGCAATCCCGTATACCTGCGATGTACCGGTCTTGCCGGCATACTCGTACGGCGCCCCCTCGGCGCTGCGACGCGCCGTGCCGCGCGCGCTCTGCACCACCCCGTGCATCGCGTTGATGACCAGGTCCCAATCCTTTGGATTAGTGTCGGGCACGGCCCGGTGCGCCGCCCACTCCAGCGGCTTAAGACTGCCGCCCGAAACATTGATGCTGTCAACCAGATGCGGTGTGATCTCGATGCCGCGACGGGCCATGACCGAAACCGCGTTGGCCAACTGCAACGGCGTGGCGGACAGGAAACCCTGGCCGATGCCCGCGATCAGCGTTTCACCCGGGAACCACGGCAGGTGGCGCGCAGCGCGTTTCCAGGCACGCGACGGATTGACCGCCGTGTTCTCGCGGGGTACGTCTATGCCCGTCTTGCGGCCGAAGCCGAAAAAATCGAGAAACTCGTGCATGCGATCTATCTTGAGATCCCGCGCCAGCTCGTAGAAATAGACGTCGCAGGATTGGATGATGGCGTCGGTCATGTCGATATGGCCGTGGCCAATCTTGCGCCAGCACCGGTACCGGTGCGAATCGCCGGGCAGCGAATACCAGCCTGGACACCAGGTGGTGTCGTCAGCCTTGCGCACCCCGTAATACAGACCCGCCAGCGCCATGAATGGTTTGACCGTCGAGCCGGGCGGATATTGCGCCTGCAGCGCGCGGTTAAACAGCGGCTGATCGGCCGAATCGCGCAGCTCCGCGTAAAGTGGCACGCTGATTCCGTTGACGAACAGATTGGGGTCGTAGCTGGGCTTGCTGACCAGGGCCAGCACGCCGCCGGTCTTGACGTCGATCGCCACCACCGCACCGCGCTTGTTTCCCAGGGCCTTCGCCGCTACGCGCTGCAGTGGCACGTCCAGAGTCAGATGCAGGTCGTCGCCGGCCACCGCCGGGGTCCTGTCGAGCACGCGCAGGATGCGCCCTCGCGAATTGACCTCGACCTGCTGGTAGCCGACGCGGCCGTGCAGCAGCTTTTCGTAGGACTGTTCGATGCCGGACTTGCCGATGTGATTGGTGGCGCTGTAGTTGGCGGCGTCCAGCGTCCGCAGTTCGTTTTCGTCTATGCGTCCAACGTAGCCGATCACATGCGCCAGTTCGGCACCGAGCGGATAATAACGGTTGAGCGACGCAACGATCTCCACGCCGGGAAACAGGTGCTTGTCCACTGACAGGCGCGCCACTTCCTCCTCGGTCAGATTGAAGCGCAACGGCACCTCGTCGAAACGCCGCATCTGCCGCTTGGCTTTGCGGAAACGCTCGACGTCGATATCGGTGATGTCGATGATCCGACGCAACCGCCGCAGCGTGTCTTCCATGTCCGGAACTTGCTCCGGGATCAGTTCCAACGCAAACGAAGGCCGGTTTTCGGCCAGCAGCTCCCCGTCGCGGCTGTAGATCCGGCCGCGCGTCGGCGCCAGCGGCAGGACGCGAACACGATTGTCCTTCGACAGCGTCGTGTAGTGCGCATGCTGTTTCACCTGCAGGTAGAACAGGCGCCCGACGATGGTCGCAAGCAGCGCGACAACGATGATCACCGCGATGAGCAGCCGCCGGCGAACCATGCGCGTCTCGCGGACGCGATCCTGTATGGTCAGTGTTGGCATGTGCGCGCCAGGGCTTCGGTGGCCGGCAACGAACCGGAGTGAGGGGAGATTCGCGGCTGCGGCGGGCAGCTAGCGACCGGCTGGACCGGGGAACGCCACGGCACGATCGCCACCGGATGTGCTTGCCGTTGCGAGGCGCCGAACACTGTCAATCCCGGGCGCACTAGTGAAGGTTCGCGCGGCGTCGGACATCCCTGAGGATAATGAACAACCACGGCCACAGCACCATGCTGGGGACCACCGGCAGATACAGCCCGAGAAGACTGACGCCGCTGGGACTGAAGACGACCCGCACCAGATGCATCAGCGCCTCGTAGAACAGGATAAGCAGGCCGACGATAAGAGCCTGCTGGCCCAGCGGAAAGACCCGGATCCGGTGGTGGTTGCTGACGGCGAGGAAGGCAATTACGCATAGCCCCAAGGCATTCTGGCCCAGCTTGGCGCCGACCAGCACGTCCAGCAACAAGCCCAGGCAGAAGCCAACGAATACCCCGACCCGGTTTGGCAACGCCAGACACCAGTAGATCAGCACCATGGCCACCCACGCTGGCCGCCAGGCATCCACCCAGTTCGGCAGCGGCATCGCGGTCAGCATGAAAGCAATCACGAAGCTCGCGGCAATAATCCATCCGCGGCGGCGATAACTACCGGTTGCCATGATCGGATATTCGACTACCGAGGGATCGGCGAGTCGCTCTTTGGCACCACCGCGACGGACGCAGGCTTGGCCTCAGGCCACAACAGCAGCACTTGTTGCGAACGCGACAACTTCGCGCTGGGCGTCGCCGTGACGCGGGCGAAAGTCTGCCCGGGCTGGAAACTCACCGACGTCACCTCGCCGACCGGGTAGCCGGCAGGGAAACGCCCACCCAGGCCCGAGGAAATCAGCAGATCGCCGACCTTGATGTCGGCGTTGTTCGGCACGTAGGTCAAGTCCAGCATGTTGTCGCGCCCGGCGCCGACCGCGATGCCGCGGACGCCGCTGCGGTTAACCTGCACCGGAACGGCATGATTGGGATTGGTGATGAGCATGGCGATGCTGGTGAACGGACCGACATGGATAATCTGCCCCATTACCCCGTCGGAATCCACGACCGGCTGCCCCAGGTATACGCCGTGCCGGCTGCCCTTGTTGAGCACGATCTGCCGGGACGCCGGTTCGGTCTCGACCCCGAGCAGATCGGCGACGAGCACCTTCTCGCCCATTTCGACGGAGGACTCGAGCAGCTCACGCAGGTGCATGTTTTCGGTTTCCAGCGCCGCGTACTTCTGCAGCCGGGTCTTGAGCAACAGGTTCTGGGCGCGCAGCTTCTCGTTGTCTTCCAGCAAGGATCGGCGGGTCACCGCGGATTCGACCGCCCAGCGGCCGGCGGCGACCGGCAGGTTGACCACGTACTGGACGGGATACACGATGACGGACAGGGCGGAACGCAGGGATTCCATCTCCTGGAATCGGCTGTCAAGGACTATCAGGGCGAGCGAACACGCCACCAGACCGGCAAATCTGGCGAAAGACGAGGTCTGCTGGAGGAATAATGACTTAATGCTCCTGTCCTCCCAAGACGTTAGCGGCTTTTTCTTAAAATAATATTATGACCCTATCGGCCTGTTTACTCCAGCACCAGGATTTCCGGGCCATGTTCCTCGATCATCTCCAGGACCCGGCCGCCGCCGCGGGCGACGCAAGTCAAAGGGTCCTCGGCGACGATGACCGGCAGACCGGTCTCTTCCATCAGCAGCCGATCGAGGTCGCGCAACAGGGCGCCACCGCCGGTGAGGACCAGGCCACGCTCGGCGACATCGGCGCCAAGCTCCGGGGGCGTCTTTTCCAGGGCGGTCTTGACGGCGCGCACGATAGTGGACAGCGGATCCTGCAGAGCTTCCAGGATCTCGTTGCTGTTGAGAGTGAAGCTGCGGGGCAGGCCTTCGGCCAAGTTGCGGCCCTTGATTTCGATCTCGCAGACCTCGTTGCCCGGGTAGGCACAGCCGATCTCCTGCTTGATGCGCTCGGCCGTCGCCTCGCCGATCAGGCTGCCGTAGTTACGGCGGACATAGTTAACGATCGCCTCGTCGAACTTGTCGCCGCCGGTGCGCACCGAATCGGAATAGACGATGCCGTTCAGTGAGATGACCGCCACTTCGCTGGTACCGCCGCCGATGTCCAGGACCATGGAGCCACTGGCATCGGACACCGGCATACCGGCGCCCACGGCGGCCGCCATC
>CAYVOU010000142.1:1524-5381 GCA_964453295.1 uncultured Gammaproteobacteria bacterium | reverse complement strand
GCAAGTACCGGGCGGAGGACGAACGGCAGGCGAAGATCCGCCCGACGGCGGTAGCGGCAGATTTCCCGGCGGCAGTCGACTGGGTTCTGCGCCACCGCGGCTAAGCCACGACACGGGCGCAGGGCGGCGCCGTCAGGTTAGAATGGTCCGGACCGCGAACCGTCGCCATACCTGCGTGCAATCATGTTGAACTTCAAAGACCTCTCGCTGCGCAGAGGCAGTCGCCTTCTGTTCGAAGGCGCCACATTCACCATCAACGCCGGCAGCAAGATCGGCCTGACCGGCGCCAACGGCACCGGCAAGTCCAGCCTGTTTGCCCTGATCCGCGGCGAGTTGCACGAGGACCGTGGTGAATTCTTCCTGCCCCCTGGCACCGTCATGGCGCATGTCGCCCAGGAAACGCCGGCGCTATCGCGCAATGCCCTCGATTACGTGCTGGACGGCGATACCCGGTTGCGCGCGATCGAAACCGAACTTGCCGATGCCGAGGCCTGCCACGATGGCCACAGGCAGGCGCGCCTGCACGCCGAGTTCGACGCCGTCGACGGCTACACCGCGCCGAGCCGCGCCGCCGCCCTGTTGCATGGACTGGGCTTCGCGCCCGGGGAGGAACAGGATCCCGTCAGCCGGTTTTCCGGCGGCTGGCGTATGCGCCTGAACCTGGCCCAGGCACTGATGTGCCGTTCCGACCTGCTGTTGCTCGATGAGCCCACCAACCACCTCGACCTGGAGGCAACGGTCTGGCTCGAGGAATGGCTGCGTGTCTATCCCGGCACCCTGCTGCTGATTTCCCACGACCGCGAATTCCTCGACCGCATCGTCGACCACATCCTGCATATCGAAGGCGCTGGTATCGAACTTTACAGCGGCAATTACTCCGATTTCGAGCGCCGCCGCGCCGAACGCCTGGCGCAACGGCAGGCCGCGTACTCGCGGCAGCAGCGCGAGATCGCGCGCATCCACCAGTTCGTCGATCGTTTTCGCGCCAAGGCGACAAAAGCCCGCCAGGCGCAGAGTCGACTCAAGGCACTGGCGCGCATGGAGTTGATCGCGCCGGCCCATGCCGATTCGCCGTTTGAATTTTCGTTTCGACCGCCCGAGAAAACCCCTTATCCGCTGCTGCGCCTGGACGGCCTGGATATCGGCTACGGCGACAAGCCGGTCGCCCGGGGCATAGACCTGAGCCTGGTGCCCGGCGACCGCATCGGCCTGCTCGGGCCCAACGGCGCCGGCAAATCGACCTTTATCAAAACGCTGGCCGGCGAGCTGCCGCCACTGGCAGGCGCCCTGCTGCCGGCGCAGGACCTGCGCATCGGCTACTTTGCCCAGCATCAGCTCGAACAGCTCAATCCCTCGCTCAGTCCACTGCAGCAATTGGTGAAGCTGGATCCGCGGGCCGGCGAACAGGCCCTGCGCAACTATCTCGGCGGCTTCGGCTTCGGTGGCGACAAGGCGGACGGTGACGTATCGGTATTTTCGGGCGGCGAGCGTGCGCGGCTGGTGCTGGCGATGCTGGCGTATCAGCGCCCCAACCTGTTGCTGCTAGACGAGCCGACCAATCATCTCGATTTGGAGATGCGGCATGCGCTGATCCTGGCGCTGCAGGATTTCGACGGCGCAATCATCCTGATCTCCCACGATCGCTTCCTGCTACGCACGGTCGCCGACCGTTTCCTCGTAATCGCCAACCGCCAGGTCGAGCCGTTCAACGGCGACGTCGACGAATACCGCGAGTGGCTGCGCGATCGCGAACTGGCCGCGGCCGGCGAGCCGGCGCCCGTCGCGTCGACGGCATCATCCGAGAGCGCCTCCGATCGGCGGGAACGCAAGCGCCAGGAAGCCGTGGCGCGGCAGCGCCTGGCGCCGCTGCGGGCACAGCTGAAGGACGCCGAGACGCGGATCGAATCCTTGAGTCAGCGTCGCCGCGAATTGCAGTCGCAGCTCTCGGACAATTCCCTGTATGCCGAGGGCGGCAAGGAACGCTTGACGGTGCTGCTCAAGGAACAGGGAGAAATCGAAGCCGAACTTACCGAGTACGAGCACCGCTGGCTCAGCCTCAGCACGGACCTCGAACGCGCCGAGCAGGACTAGGCGCGTGCCGGCTACGCCGTGTCGCGCGCCCCGGTGCCGCCGCCGAAGCGGATCCCCAGCGGATCGTCCGGGTTGAGGCCGCCCATGAACGCCTTGCGGCGATCCATGTTGGTGATCTGGTAAATCTTGCCCATCCAGTTGTTGATCACGGCCTCGGCGCTATCGTGCCAGGTATTGTCCAGGCGCCGAACGATCAGCGCCTCGGGCATCTCAGGGACGGGCGTGCCGCGATCGCGCGCCTCGCGTGCCTGCTCGGCATATTCGTTGAGGATGGCCTGACTCTGCGGAGGAAAATAGTTCTCCGGAAACGGCGGGTAGTCCTCGATCTCGCCGGCGGCGAAACGCAGCACCTCCCGCTTGTATTCCTTCAACAGACTGATGGTGTCGTATTCCGGGTGAGCCTGGAAGAAGACGATACGGAACAGGTCCTCACTCACCGCCAGGTGCGCGCCGGCCTCCTCGCTCTCCACGAGCACGCGCAGGCCGGCCGATTCGAATTGTTCGCGGCTGACGTCGTTGAACCGCGAGTGCGGCACGTCGAAGCGGGTGTTCACGCCCATGACCAGCGGATGATGCAGATCGATGACGCGGTGCGGATAGACACCCCAGCGCTTGAATCCCAACGGACGGCGCTTCCTGCCGTAGCGGAACTGCAGCACGGCGTGGGTGGCCAGGCATGAACACAGCGTCGAAGTCACATGTTCGTAGGCCCAGTCGATCACCTCGATCAGCGGATCCCAGAACGGTTCCTCGGAAAGATCCGGCCGGCTGACGTTGGCACCGGTGATGATCAGCGCATCGAGCCCGGAGGATTTGATCTCCTCGAAACTTTCATAGTAGGCCTCGATGTGAGACCTGGCCTCCTCGCCGCGTGGCAGGCCGCTGAGCGTGAACGGATGCATGTAGAACTGGGCAATCTGGTTGCTCTCACCGACCAAGCGGAAAAACTGCCGTTCCGTCGGCTCCAGCGCCTTGTCCGGCATCATGTTGAGCAGGCCGATGTGCAGTTCGCGGATGTCCTGGTGCAACGCGAGTTCACCGGATATGACGGTCTCGCCCTCGCGTTTGAGGGACTCGAAAGCCGGCAGTGTCGAGTTGGCAACCAGGGGCATGACGATGTCCGTACGTTATCGGTGATCCGGAATGTCGACGACGGCGAGCGGAGCAGCGGCGGGCATAAAAAACCCGCGGCAACCGGCGCGGGGGGATCAGCGTGCAAATCGCTTTAGCTGATTTCGCGTTTCCGCAACTTAACGAAAACACAGCGCCCGCAAGCTGAAGCTCAAATCGGCGCGACTATGCGGCAAGCCTAGAAGATCGGTCAGATCCTGTCAATTGCAGGCCGATTGCGTTTTTCGTCGCTCAGGCCTGCTCCACCAGCACCTTTTCAATCAGCGCAAGGAAGTCCGCTTCGTTCTTCACCTGCCACAGATCGGCCGTGGTGATCGTGTAGCCATAGCGATCGGCAATGGTCTGATAGCGCGGCAGGCGCGAATAGAACAGCTTGGGAAAGATCCAGCGCACGAACTCGTCCGGGTCGATCATGCCGATGTAGGGCAGCGAGAAGGTCCGCATGTAATCGGCAAGCTGCTCGTCGAGGAAAGTCTCGCGGTAGTAGAGCGGTTTGGGATCCGCCTCCGCCCGCCGTATCAGTTCCTGCTCGTCCACCTCGGTGGCACGGATGTAGAGCATCAGCGTGTGGTTCGCCAGGGTCTCCAGCACCTCGGCATGGTCAAGCTCGCAGACGCTGCCGCCGGCATCGTTGA
>CAYVOU010000142.1:0-1514 GCA_964453295.1 uncultured Gammaproteobacteria bacterium | reverse complement strand
AGATTTCGTGCGCCTTGGTGATGAAGCCCGGCACGTCGTACATCGCCGCGATCTCGGCCTCCAGATGCAGGTGCTGGCGGCGCTTGAATTCCAACAGGTCGAGTCCGCCCTTCTCGGGATTGCCGAGCTTGCCGAGAAACACCGACACCGGCCTGAGATTGTCGACGGTGATGTTGTTGCTGATGTGGACGGAGTCCGAGCGCAGCAGGTCGCGCAGCAGTGGAATATGCATGCACTGCTGCTTGATGTTATCGAGGATGGGCTCATCCAGATAGCGGGTGCCGATGCGGTAGTCACCCGAATAATGGAACCAGTTGGCCTTGCGCAGCTTGTTGGCCAGGCAGGTCTTGCCGACGCCGGACATGCCGAGCAAAGTGACGCTTTTGTTTTTCCAGTCACGGAATTCATCGACGCTGAACTTCACGGCCTGGCTCCGGCGGTCAAAGGTGCGGCATATGGTAGCAGGTCGGCGTGCCGATCCCGCAAGCAGGAACCGGTATCAATCCAGGTGTTCGCGCAGGAACGCCGGCACGCGATCCTCCAGCCAGTAATGTGCCCTGAACGGCACGCGACCGCTGATGAAGCCGACGTGGCCGCCGCGTGTGCTGACTTCAAGGCGCACGGCCGGCGACAGCTCCGCCGCGGACGGGATCACATCCGCGCTCATGAAAGGATCGTCGGCCGCCTGCAGTGCCAGCGTCGGCACACTGATACCGCCCAGGAACTGGCGACTGCTGCAGCGGCGATAGTAGTCGTCGACGCCGGCAAAGCCGTGCAGCGGCGCAGTCACCCGGTCGTCGAACTGGCGAAAGTCACGGCATTGCTCCACGGCGCGCCGGTCCAGCGGCAAATCGAAGCGCCGCAACTTGTCCAGCGTCTTGCGGCGCAAGCCGCGCAGCAGGTGCCATTGATACAGGCGGGAAAACCCATGCTGTAGACGTTCGGCGCAGCCGGCCAGGTCGAACGGCACGGATACCGCGACAGCGGCATCGAGCCCGGCATTCGTTCCTTCTTCTCCCAGGTATTTGAGCAGGGCGTTGCCCCCCAGGGAAAATCCCACGGCGGCGAGCGTGGTCCGGGGCTCGCGCGACTTCAGCAGGCGGACCAGGTGGCGCAGATCGCCGGTCTCGCCCGAATGATAGCTGCGCGCCTGACGGTTGGGTTCGCCGCTGCAACCGCGAAAGTGCATCATCACGCCGCGCCATCCCTGGCGACCGATGGCAGCCAGCATGCCGCCCGCGTAAGGCGAATGCAGGCTGCCTTCGAGCCCGTGCAGCATGATGACGACAGGACCGGTGCCGCCGGTCAGCCAGTCAAGGTCCACGAAATCGCCGTCGGGCAGTTCCAGGCGCTCGCGGCGGGTGACGGGTAACAGGCGCCGGCGCACCAGGCCCGCCCACAAAGTCTGCGCGTTCGGACCGCGCAGCCACCATGCCGGCCGGAATTCAGCGCTCATCTATAATCACTGCCGTGATCGCCACCCAGCTTCCCATCGAACCCGTTCTGCCGGCGCT
>CAYVOU010000141.1:0-5435 GCA_964453295.1 uncultured Gammaproteobacteria bacterium | reverse complement strand
CGGCGGAATAGGGATAGAAGGCGGCACAGCCGATCACCGCGCCGTCCCGCACCAGCACGGTGAAATGATCGATTTCAGTCTCCAGCTTCTCGCGGGACCGCCTAACCAGCATGCCCTCGGCTTCCAGCGGCGCAATCAGGTCGAGGATGCCTCCGACATCGTCAATCTGCGCCTTGCGAAGGGTGTCGAACGGCGACGCCGACACGAGGGTGCCGATTCCGTCCCGGCTGAACAGTTCCAGCAGCAGGCCGCCGTCCACGCGCCGGTCCACCAGATGCACGCGCCGCACGCCGTTGCGGCAGGCGTTGATGGCGTCGTCCAGCTCGAGCAGGCGTTGCGACAGATCCGGCGTCGAGGCCAGCAGCTGCCGGGCCTCGCTGTCGGTGATCTGCTGCACGAGCCTGCCACGCGTGTCGATAACCGCCTTGTCCTCGAGCAGGAAAATGAGCTTGCTGGCGTTGAGGTTCGACGCCACGGCGGTGGCGACTTCGTGGGCATTGAGATTGAAACACTCGCCGGTCGGCGAATAGCCCACCGGCGGTACCAGGACGATGTGGCCACCTTCCAGCCGGGACTTGATCGCCTGCGTGTCCACCTTGCGCACCGTGCCTGAGTAAAGAAAATCCACGCCGTCGCGCACGCCTATCGGTCTGGCGGTCAGGTAATTGCCGGAAATGACCTCTATCCTCGCGTTCGCCGCCGGCTGGTTCGCCAGGCCGCGCGAAAGTTGCGCCATGATTTCGATGCAGATGGCACCGACGGCGTCCTTGACGCTGCCCAGAGTCGCCTCGTCGGTGATGCGTATGCCGTTGACGATGCGCATCTCCAAGCCGCGACTGCGCAGCCTTTCCTCGATCTGCATGCGCGCGCCCGGCACGATGACCAGGCGGATGCCCAGGCTGGAAAGCAGGGCGATGTCATGGATCAGGTTTCGGAACGCCGGATCGGCCACCGCCTCGCCGCCGAAGCAGAGCACGAACGTCTGGCCGCGGTGGGCGTGGATGTACGGCGAGGCCTGTCGGAACCAGTCGACGAATTGTTTTTGTTTCTCTGCCATCTTCACTTTCCGCAGAAATGCCGGACCATGCCGGCAACGATTTCAGTCAGGCGACCGAGCTGCTCAACCGGCACATATTCGTTCGGTTGATGTGCGCATTCAATATCCCCCGCGCCCAGTATCACGGTTTCCATGCCGAGCCGGTGCAGGTAAGGCCCTTCGGTTGCGAACGCCACCGTCCCCGCCGGGCGGCCACTCAGGGCCTCGGCAACCTGTACCACCTCGGCGTCCGCGGCGGTGCAAAGCGGCGGTACGCCTTCGAACAAAGGTTCGACGCTCAGCGTTAAACCCGAATCCGCGAGCGCAACCTCCGCAAGGCGGCGCAATTCACCCAGCACCTCATCGAGATCCATGCCGGGCAACAGGCGCATGTCGAGCTGCAACTCGCAGTCAGCGCAAATGCGGTTGGGGCTGTCGCCGCCGTGAATGTGGCCGAGGTTCAGCGTCGGGAAGGCAACCTGGAACAGCGGATCGTGGCGGTCACCCCGCAGCCGCTCGCGCCAGGTCATCATCGCGCCCATGACCTTGACCATGCCGTCCAGGGCGTTGTTGCCCAGCGCCGGATTGCTGGCATGGCCGGCGTGGCCGTGGATGCGCACCGCGACCATCAGCACGCCCTTGTGCATGCGGATCGGCTGCAAGCCGGTCGGTTCCCCGATCACGGCGTGCCGGCCCAGTACCCGGCCGGCGTCGACCAGCGCCTTGGCCCCGGACATGGAGCTCTCCTCGTCGGCCGTGGCAAGCAGCGTCAAAGGCCGGCGCAGGCGATCCAGTTCCAGCGACGCCAGGGCATGCAGGACGCAGGGAAAGAATCCCTTCATGTCGGCGCTGCCAAGTCCATAGAGTCGGCCCTCGCGTTCGCTGAGACAGAACGGATCGCTGGCCCAGCCGTCGGCGTCGAACGGCACCGTATCGGTATGGCCCGACAGCACAAGACCATCGTCGCCGTCGCCGCGACGGGCGATCAGGTTGAACTTGGCGGGCCTTCCGGGGATCGGCATCACCTCACACGCGAAGCCGAGATCGTCCAGCCAACTGGCAAGCTGATCGATGATCGGGCGATTGCCGGTGTCCAGCCGCGGGTCCTGGCTGCTGACCGACGGCAGGGCCACCAGCCGCGTCAGCATCTCCGCTGCATCGGGTAAACTTGTGCGCATTGTTGTATTCACCTGAATGCCGGCGCGCCAGGGGCGGACGGCGGGTCTGAACATCGTCTCCGGATTGTACCGGCCTTTACCCGCCTGTAGTATGCTGGCGCGCGTTCGCGCCCGCAGCATTTTTCGGGGTCGGCATCAATTTTTGGACGGAGTTCGCCATGAGCAAGCGCAGTAACCGTTTCAGTTCCCGCATCACCCAGCCAAAGGCGCAGGGCGCCTCGCAAGCCATGCTGTACGGCACCGGCCTGACCGATCAGGACATGGACAAGGCCGAGGTCGGCATCGCCAGCGTCTGGTACGAGGGCAACACCTGCAACATGCATCTGAACGATCTCGCCGCCAAGGTGCGCGAAGGCGTAGTCGCGGCCGGCCTGGTCGGCATGCGCTTCAACACCATCGGCGTCTCCGACGGCATCTCCATGGGCACCGACGGCATGAGCTATTCGCTGCAGTCGCGCGATCTGATTGCCGATTCGATCGAGACGGTCATGAACGCGCAATGGTACGACGCCTGCGTGACCATCCCGGGCTGTGACAAGAATATGCCGGGCTGTCTGATTGCGATGGCCCGCATCAATCGCCCCGGACTCATGGTCTATGGCGGCACCATCAAGGCCGGTCACCGCGCCGACCACGGCAAGGACCAGGTCCTGGACATCATCTCCGCGTTCCAGAGCTACGGCGAATTCATCACCGGCCGCATCGACGAGGACACGCGCCACGACATCGTGCGCAAATCCTGCCCCGGACCGGGCGCCTGCGGCGGGATGTACACCGCCAACACCATGGCCTGCGCCATCGAGGCGCTGGGCATGTCCCTGCCCTACTCCTCGTCAACGCCCGCCGTCGACCCGATGAAGCAGGAAGAATGCCTGCGTGCCGGCGAAGCGATCAAGAACCTGCTGGACAAAGACATCAAGCCGCGCGACATCATGACGCGCGCCGCTTTCGAGAACGCCATGGTACTGGTCACCGTGCTGGGCGGTTCGACCAATGCCGTGCTGCACCTGATCGCGATGGCGCGCGCGGTCGGCGTCTCACTCGGTATCGACGATTTCCAGGCAGTCTCCGACCGCACACCCTACCTCGCGGATCTGAAACCCAGCGGCAAATACGTGATGGAGGACGTACAAGGCATAGGCGGCACGCCGGCAGTGATGAAGTACCTGCTGGACAACGGCATGATCGATGGCAGTTGCATGACCGTGACCGGCCGTACCATCGCCGAGAACCTGCGCGACCTGCCCGGGCTGACGCCGGGACAGGCCATCATCCAGCCGCTGGATCAGCCCATCAAGAAGACCGGCCATATCCAAATCCTAAAGGGCAACCTGGCGCCGGGCGGCGGCGTTGCCAAGATCACCGGCAAGGAAGGCCTGCGCTTTTCCGGCCCGGCCCGGGTGTTCGACTCGGAGGAATTGATGTTGGCCGCGCTGGAACGCAAGGAGATCCAGAAAGGCGACGTCGTCGTGATCCGCTACGAAGGTCCCAAGGGCGGGCCCGGCATGCCGGAAATGCTCACGCCCACCTCGGCCATCATGGGCGCCGGCCTGGGCAGCGACGTGGCGCTGATCACCGATGGCCGCTTTTCCGGCGGCTCGCACGGCTTCATCGTCGGCCACATCGTGCCTGAAGCGCAGGAAGGCGGCCCGATCGGGCTTATACGAGACGGCGACGTCGTCACCCTGGACGCCAACGGCAACCGCATCGACGTCGAGGTAAGCGAGGAGGAATTCGCCCGCCGCCGCGCCGCCTGGCAGGCGCCGCCGCTCAAGGCCACGCGCGGCACCTTGCACAAATACATCAAGACCGTGAAAACCGCGGCGGAAGGCTGCGTGACCGACGAGTAGCCGGTCGCGGGACGGAAACCAGGAGAACATCGGCAGCGGAGGCAAAACGGCCTCGCTGCGCGACCGGAGCAGGACTATGCAGGCGGGGCTGCTGCTGACGGGGGCCGGGGTCGTTATCCTGATGCTGGTATTACGCCGGCAATATCATCTTGCGCGCGAGTCCGCGCGGCAGCGCCGCCTCGCGGATACGAGGCGCCGACACCGGCGCGGGGGCGGTGACAGCGGCTCGCCTTTCCACTCGACGAACTTCGACGGCGGCCGCCGCGACCACACTCATGCCCCTGGCGGGCACCTCCACGCGCGCGCTGATGCGTCGCACGGCGATGGCGGACATGGGGGAGACGGTGGTGCCGACGCCGGATGCGGCAGTGGCTGCGGAAGCAGTTGCGGCGGCGGCGACTGAAGTAACCCGCCAGGAGACTCGTCAATCCGCCGGAGAGTTGCCGTCGGCCGGGGCATTGTCGGCCCAGGTGACGCGGGCGGCGCGCTTCACCGCGTGGCTCAGCGGGGTGGATACGCTGCCGCTCTTGGCCTCGCCGATACCCTTTTTTGCATACTCGCGGTAATACTTCAGCACGCGCCGCACGTATTGCTGTGTTTCCGGATACGGCGGGATCTTGTTGCCGTAACCGACCACCGCATTCTCCCCGGCATTGTAGGCGGCCACCGCAAGCTTCACGTTCTCGTTGAACATGTCGAGCAGGTAGCGAAGATAACTGGTGCCGCCTTCGACGTTCGCCACCGGGTCGCGCCTGTCGGCAACGCCGTATCGCCGCGCGGTCTCAGGCATCAACTGCATAAGGCCGACCGCCCCGGTGCGGGACACCGCGGTCGGACTGTAGGCGGATTCGGCGGTCACCACCGCATGCACCAGTGCCGGCGGCAGCCGGTGCCGCGCCGCGGCTGCCGTGATGGTGGGCGAATACTTCTTGCGGTCGCGCGCGAAATTGGGATTACCGGTGGTTCTGGCCGGCGTCCAGCCTTTCCAGGTCTTGACCAGCTTCTGATAGCCGCTGTGATCGGGCCGGTCGGTCAGCGTCACCCGTCCATACTTGTCGACATATTTGTAGATGTCAGCGCGGGTCGGTGACGCAGCCAGGCACAGGAACGCGGCCAGCGCCATCATCCCGGCACTTCGCGACCACCGCAGCCTGTGCTTGACCTCGAGCATTTCGTAAAATTAACTTTAATTGTTATTTATAACTTAATAATAGATAAGGAATAATCTGAACGCAAGCCAGAGCCATCAGAGCCGCGGCCGCGTCGTCGAGCATGATGCCCAATCCCCCATGCACGCACCGATCCAGCCAGCGCACCGGCCAGGGCTTCAGGATATCGAACAGACGAAACAGGACAAATCCGACCAGAACC
>CAYVOU010000140.1:3536-5458 GCA_964453295.1 uncultured Gammaproteobacteria bacterium | reverse complement strand
TTACCAGACAATGTGGCGGCAGATCGAAAAGGCCGGCTATTGGCAGGGGGAAATTTGGGACCGCCGCAAGAATGGGGATATCTTTCCGGCCCTGTCCGCAATCTCGGCGGTGCGCGACGACACCGGCGCAATCACGCACTACGTCAATATTTCCGCCGACATCACCCATCACAAGCAGGCGGAGGAGCGCATCCAGCAGCTCGCATATTATGATGCCCTGACCGGCGCGCCCAATCGCGTGCTGCTTCAAGACCGGGCGCGACAGGCGCTTGCGGTGGCACAACGCGAGCGTTCCGCTCTGGCGCTGTTCTTCATCGATCTCGACCGCTTCAAGAACATCAACGACACCCTGGGCCATGAAATCGGCGATCAGCTGCTTCAAATCATGGCGGGACGCTTGCGCAGGACGATCGGCGATTCCGACACGCTCAGTCGTCTGGGCGGCGACGAATTCGTCGTACTGATGTCGGTGGGCGACGCTTCGCAGGCGATCCACGTCGCTCAGAAGCTGCTGGTTCTGGTCGCCGAGCCGTATAACGTCGAGGGGCATTCGCTGCAGGTGACCTGCAGCATCGGCATCAGCGTGTATCCCAAGGACGGCACGAGCTTCGAGGAACTGTTCAAGAATGCCGACGTCGCGATGTACAAGGCCAAGGAGGGAGGACGCAACGCCTTTCACTTCTTCACGCCGGAGATGAACGCCGGGGCACTGGAGCGCCTGTTGCTGGAAAACGCGCTGCGCCAGGGACTGGCCGAAAAGCAGTTCGTGCTGCACTATCAGCCGCAGGTGGATCTTATCAGCGGCCGTGTCGTCGGAGTCGAAGCCTTGGTGCGTTGGCAGCATCCGGAAATGGGATTGATCCCGCCTGCGAAATTCATTCCCATTGCCGAGGAGACTGGACTCATCGCGGCTATCGGCGAGTGGGTTCTGCGTGAAGCCTGCCGGCAGAACCGCCACTGGCAGGAGGCCAGGTTGCTCTCGGCGCCGATAGCCGTCAATTTGTCTTCCCGTCAGTTCGCGATGGGAGACCTGGCCAGGGTCATCGGCGACGCCTTGTCGGAATCCGGTTTGGCCGCGAGTCGTCTGGAAGTGGAAATCACGGAGAGCATGCTGGTGCAGGATGTGGAAAAAACACTTTCTACCCTCAAATCCCTGAAGGAGAGCGGAGTGCGGATTGCGGTCGACGATTTCGGCACCGGATATTCGAGCTTGTCGTACCTGAAGCGCTTTCCGCTCAACCGGCTGAAAATCGATCAGTCCTTCGTGCGCGATCTCACCACCGATCGGGACGATCAGGCGATCGCGTCGGCCGTCATCAATCTTGGCCACAGCCTGGGACTCGCCGTAATTGCCGAAGGTGTCGAAACGGATGCACAGCTATCGATCCTGCGTTCGCTCGGCTGTAACGAGGCACAGGGCTATCTGTTCGCCAGGCCGATGCCGGTCGCCGAAATGGAAGCGTACCTGCGGACGACGAACCATTCTTCGGCCGGGGAAACTTGACGCCGTGTTGTTTTGAGGCCAAGTTGATAACAATAGCCGCGATGGCAGCCGGAACCGCTTGCGCGGACCAGAGAATAGCCATAAAACTGATAAAAGGAGATCGACAATGAACCGACTCGTGGTTTGCAGGGCGTTCGTCGCGGGCCTCATGGTTGCAGCGTTTCTGCCGGTGCCATCCGCCATGGCGGAACCGCAAATGACCGACGAACAGATGCAGCAGATGATGCAGCATGCCCAGCAGATGCAGGAATGCATGAGCCATGTCGACGAGCGCGAAATGCAGGTACTGGAAGAGCAATCCCAAAAGATGGAAAAGGAAGTCAAGGCATTGTGCGCGGCAGGGAAAAGGGATGAAGCCCAGGCGAAAGCGATGGCCTATGGAAAGGAAATGGCGCACTCAAAGGCGATGCAGTCCATG
>CAYVOU010000140.1:1868-3526 GCA_964453295.1 uncultured Gammaproteobacteria bacterium | reverse complement strand
TCCATGAAGCAATGTGGCGACATGGCGATGAAGATGATGCCCTCAGTGGCCGCCGCCGCTTCGGAGTCGGGTGGTTCGCACCACGTCTGCGACGATATTAAATAGGATCCGCCTCGCCGGGCTCAAGGTGAGCGTCGTCGCGGGTGGTGCGATGCGCTTGCTGGAATCGACGGGTGGACGCTTCGCGGGGTTGCGATTCAGGGCGACACTGCGATACGGTCGCGTATGCGCGTCGATACCGCCCATGTTGTGAACAGAAAATCAGCAGACGAAAAAATCGGATTTTGGGAGGTTGCCGCGATTGGCGTCGGCGGCATGGTCGGCGGTGGTATCTTCGCGGTGCTCGGCTTATCGGTGGCCCTGACCCACGGCGCCGCCCCCATCGCGTTTCTGCTGGCCGGCATCGTGGCGCTGGTCACCTCATATTCCTACGCGAAGCTTTCCGTTGCGTTTCCGAGCCAGGGCGGCACGGTGGTTTTCCTCGATCGCGCCTTCGGTCCGGGCCTGCTGACCGGCAGCGCGAATGTCCTGCTCTGGATCAGCTACATCGTCATGCTGTCGCTTTATGCGTATGCTTTCGGCAGCTATGGCGCATCGATGTTTCCGGCCGCGTCGCACGATTTCTGGAAACACATACTCATCAGCGCCAGCATCGTCACGATCACCGCATTGAACGTATTCAGTGCCAGGTTGATTGGCGAAGTCGAAGACTGGATCGTTCTCGTGAAGCTGGTCATCCTGGTCATATTCGTCGCCGTCGGATTCTGGAGCATTGACTCCAGCCGGCTGGCGCCGGCGAACTGGGCTCAGCCGCTTGACGTCGTGGCGGGCGGCATGATCATCTTTCTCGCCTACGAAGGCTTCGAACTTATTGCCAACAGCGCCCAGGATGTCCGGACGCCAACGCGCACCTTGCCACGCGCTTTCTACAGTTCCGTGCTTTTCGTCACTGTGTTGTACGTGCTCGTCGCGACGGTGACCGTCGGCGCGCTGCCGGTCGCGAAAATCGTCGGTGCCAGGGACTACGCGCTGGCGGAAGCCGCCCGCCCGTTTCTCGGGCACGCCGGTTTTCTGCTGATTGCGGTGGCGGCATTGCTGTCGACCGCCTCAGCCATCAACGCGACAATTTACGGGGCGGTGCGCCTGAGCTACATCATCGCCAAGGATGGAGAGCTTCCTGAAGTGCTGGAGAAAAAAGTCTGGAACGCCCCGATTGGAGGACTTCTGATTACATCGGGCGCGACCTTGCTGATAGCCAATGTCGTCGATCTTTCGAGCATTTCGACCATGGGCAGTGCCGGATTCCTGCTCATCTTCGCGGCCGTGAACGCCGCCAATGTCAGGCTGGCCGAGGCGACAGGCAGCCGTCGGTGGTTGTCGTTGCTGGGAGTGGTGCTGTGCCTGTCGGCGCTGGGGAGCCTGCTGTGGGAGACCGAGGGCCGATCGCCACGGCAGCTCTTGATCCCCGTAGCGATGGTGGCACTAGCTTTCAGTATCGAAGCCATCTACCGGTTGTTCACGGGGAGAAGCATTACGCTGTGGAAGGGACGAAAGCGCGGCTTGGCAGAGTCGACCTGATCGCCGGGAATGTCCGAGCTTGTCGGCACCGACACGTGTCTTTATTTCGCCTACGGTTCGAATATGCTCACGCGGCGCCT
>CAYVOU010000140.1:0-1858 GCA_964453295.1 uncultured Gammaproteobacteria bacterium | reverse complement strand
AGCGGTAGTCGTGAGCCATGGCTACGTCAGCGCGAGGCGGCTGACGTTCTGCAAACCGGGACGCGACCGTTCCGGCAAGTGCGACGCACAGGCAAGCGCGGATCCGGACGACAGGGTCTACGGCGTCGTGTTCCAAATCGCAGTGCGCGACAAGCCGGCCCTGGATCGGGTCCAGGGGCTCGGGAACGGATATCACGAGGAGGTTCTGGAAGTGATCGCGCCTGTACGGAGCCGTGGCCGACGCCGTCGAACATGGACTGCCTGACGACTACGTGGCGCACCTGGCCGACGTCGAGGCTATTGCCGGTCCGGATACTGCGCGGCAGGTCTACTACGAAGCGCTGCTTGCCGACGCATAAAACCCGCTAGAAAGCCGGCGGACCGGCTGCCGCGACAACGACGTGTGCGGAGGAGAACGAAGATGAGATTCAGGGGTGTGCATCACGTCGAAGTGTCGGTGCTGGACTACGACAACTCGATCCGGTTCTACGACCGCATGTTCGGCTGGCTGGGCTACAAGAGTTTCTGGACCCTGGATGTCGGCTACCGCTCGACCTATTACATGGCGCGCTTCCCGATCCCGCATAGCTACATCGGGATCCAGCCCGCCCGGTGCGGCGGAAAACTGGACCACGAGACGCACGCCACTGGTATTCATCACATCGCCCTATGGGCGCGCAGCCGCCGGGAAGTGGATCGCTTTTACCAGGAATTCCTGCTCAGGGAAGGCGTGACGGTCACCGACACCCCGAGCGAATACCCGATCTACGCACCGGGCTACTACGCCGTCTTTTTCCTGGATCCCACCGGGATCCGCTGGGAACTCGCCTGCATGCCACGCATCCCCATGCCCTGGGACATCCTCAAGTCTCTGCGCATGGCCAAGGCGCTGCAGAAGCAACACCCGGAATGGAAGCAGCACCCCGCCAAGGAAATGATGCGCGTCCTCCCCGGACGCAACGAATTGAGCTAATCATGCAGTCATGCCCACCAATTTGTCATAGGAACGTGCGATGAAAGCTACTGGCGCAATAGACTTGGAAGGACATGTGGCGCTCGTAACCGGAGCGTCGCGCGGCATTGGACGCGCAGTCGCGCTGATGCTTGGCAACGCCGGCGCGGCGGTCGCGGTCAATTACCGTGGACACGCAGACGAAGCCGAGGAAGTTGTGGCCGCGATTCAGGCAAAAGGACAACGCGCCCTGGCGGTGCAAGCTGATGTGTCGAAGAGTGACGAGGTCGCGGCCATGGCAAATCACGTGCAAACGCAATTGGGCACGGTGGATATCCTGGTCAACAACGCCGGCATCGCCACGCCGCTGGGAACCGACGAGCTTGACGAGACTGAGTTCGACCGCACCATCAATGTCAATCTCAAGTCAGCCTTCCTGTGCACTCAGGCCGTGCTTCCCGGTATGCGCGCGAAACGATGGGGAAGAATTGTCAACATGTCCTCCGTCGCTGCCCGCGGTGGCGGCGCAATCGGCGTGCATTACAACGCATCCAAGGCAGGACTGGAGGGGCTGACACGCGGCTATGCTTCGCGGCTGGCGCCGGAGGGAATCACCGTCAACGCGGTCGCGCCCGGACCCATCGACACGGCGATGGCCGCGGCCCTGCCGGACGATATTTCGTCCCGTATCCCACTAGGTCGCCTGGGCACCCCCGAAGAAGTCGCGCAAGCGGTGCTGCTGACGATAGCCAACGACTTCATGACCGGCCACGTCGTGCAGGTCAACGGCGGACTGCTGTTCACATAAGGTATTTGTAGCCGTGGCACGAGGCCGCTCATTGGGCAGGAAACGGCCAGGAACTGCCCTTTGAGGTGCCCCGAGAACGGACATTGGCAGCCGCAAGA
>CAYVOU010000139.1:0-5462 GCA_964453295.1 uncultured Gammaproteobacteria bacterium | reverse complement strand
GGGCGGCATTTGGCATGGGCCATGCAAAAGGGACTACAAAGATGCTGAATCTCCGAACTGAGGAGCCCCGCGATGAAACTGCAACTGGTTGTCGACAACACGCCGCGCCGCGACCCGCAATTGGGCTCGCCGGTCGCCGAACTCGCCTATTTCGAATCCGTCATTGCGCGCACGAGGGCGCAACTGCTCGACGACCTCGAGTACTACCGTCGGAAGATCGCCGATGTCTGCGAATTGGATCCGGACGACCGGACCGGGCTGGTCTCCCTGTACCGCTCCCATGAACACCATCTCAATTGCCTGCTCGGCATGATTGCCGACGCCGAGGCGATTGACTGAGGTACCGATGTAGTAGCTGTTCCCTTCTCGTTGGGACTTATGCCCGCCGATTTTTCGGCGGGTTTTTTTTGCGTATACACGGATTTCCATGTCCTCGAAGGTCCCGGAGCTAAATAGAGTCTCTGCGCAGTCTGCCGAAATCCGCAATCGGCAAGACATTGCGGTCGGCCGCCGTCGCCACGGCCATTAGCGTCGATCAACAAAATCTCGAAACCGAACAGGTCGGGACCGCGGTCAACGAGATGTCAGCGAGCATCCACGAGGTTGCGCGGAATGCGGCAGAGGGCGTGTACTCGGTGGAACAGGCCGCGGGTGCCGCAAAGCGTGGTCGGGAAGTGGTGCAGAAAACCCTGACCGCCGTTGCCGGCGAAGTCGAGAAGGCATCGTCCGCCAGTACCGAGGTCGGCCAGCAGAGTTCGGCGATTGGCATGGTGGTGAACGTGATACGCGACATCGCCGAAAAGACCAATCTGCCTGCCCTGAACGCGGCCATCGAGGCGGCACGGGCCGGCGACCATGGTCGCGGCTTCGCGGTGGTCGCCGACGAGGTCAGAAAACTTGCATCGAACACCCGGATTTCGACGCAGGAAATCAATGGCATGGTCGAGATCTTGCGCAAAGGGACGCAGCATGCCGCCGACGTGATGGAGCGCGGCCGCGAGCCTGCACCGGCTGGCGTCAGTCAGGCGGGGACCGCAGCTGTGGCGCTGGACGAAATCACCGGGGCCGTTTCCCGGATCACCGTAATGAACATCCAGACCGCCAGTGCCGTCGAGGAGCAGGCGGCGGCGGCCGAGGAGATCAACCGCAACGTGACCGACATCCGGTGCGCCGCGGAGGAGGTTTCCGCCGAAGCTGCCCGCACTGTGTCCACCAGCGAAATGCTGCTCGAAGTCGCGACTGATCTGAAGAATATGTTGCGGCGATTTGCCGCCTGAGCCCGGTCGTGTCTCCGGGAGTTATTCCGGGACGTTTGGCGACAGGTCCGGCACCAGCCAGCCCCTACGGCTGCTGCCCGGGTGCGCACCCAGGGCGGCGAAGTCGAAAAGCGCCGGGTCCAGGAGGTGGGACGGCGTGACCGAGCCAAGCGCGGAAAAGATGTTCTCAATCCGGCCCGGCGATTTGCGCTCCCATTCCGCCAGCATGGCTTTGACCTGCCGTCGTTGAAGCTGCTCCTGGCTGCCGCAGAGATTGCAGGGGATGATGGGAAAGGCGCGCTGCGCGCTGTAGGCTTCGATGTCACGCTCCCGGCAGTAGGCAAGCGGGCGTATGACGATATGCGCACCGTCGTCCGACATCAGCTTCGGCGGCATGGTTTTCAGGCGGCCGCCGAAAAAGAGGTTCAGGAAAAAGGTCTCGATGATGTCGTCGCGGTGATGTCCCAAGGCGATCTTGGTCATGCCCTGCTGTTTGGCGAAGGTATATAGCGATCCACGACGCAGACGTGAACAAAGTCCGCACATGGTCTTGCCTTCCGGCACCACGCGTTTGACGACGCTGTACGTGTCCTGTTCCAGAATATGAAATGGCACGCCAGTCTCGCGCAGGTAGGCCGGCAGTATCTCTTCCGGAAAATCAGGTTGCTTCTGGTCGAGATTAACCGCAATGATTTCGAAGTCGACCGGCGCCTTGTCGCGCAGCCTTAACAGAATGTCGAGCAGGGTGTAGGAGTCCTTGCCTCCGGACAGGCATACCATGACCCGATCGCCGTCCTCGATCATGTTGAAGTCTTCGATGGCCTGACCAACGTTGCGGCGCAGGCGCTTGCTGAGCTTGTTGAACTCGAGCTTGGCTTTGCTCGCGGCGGATGTGCTCATGGATTTGCTGGTACTGTCGTGGGTGAATGTGATGTTAGAGGAAATAAAACGCGGAAAAAAGGTGGCTCGCCCGCCGCGAGTCGCCGCGGAAACCTTCAAAATGAGACCCCGCCATCAGGCGGGGTCAGCGAGACGTCAAGTTAAGGCCGGATAGATCAGGCCTCTGGCATGACCGCAGAGGCCTGGAGCCCCTTCGGTCCGCGCTGTACTTCGAAATTGACCTTTTGACCTTCCTGCAAGGTTCGGAAGCCGGATCCCTTGATCGCCGAATAGTGCACGAATACATCGTCGCCACCTTCGCTCGGGGTGATGAAACCAAATCCCTTTGCTTCGTTGAACCACTTAACGGTGCCAGTCGCCATTGCAAATAAACTCCACAAAATTGAACACTAGGGGTGTCTTGCAGATTATCGAGGGGCAGATCAAGGAGGACCATCCGGAACTTCTTTACTACCGACAATAACCGCAGTCCGGAAAAGCATAGACCAAGACCAAGCAGGAAGCCAAATTTATTGGTCGCAGTAAGCCAAGGGCTGTTCGGTGGACGGGGTCGCGGGCGATCAGGTAATGTGCGCGCCTATGGCAGCACAGGTCAGACTCAGAGGAAAAGTCGCTTTGGTCACCGGCGCCGCCCGCCGGGTCGGACGCGCCATCGCGGTGCGTCTGGCAGACGCGGGCA
Source organism: uncultured Gammaproteobacteria bacterium (assembly GCA_964453295.1). Lineage (GTDB taxonomy): Bacteria > Pseudomonadota > Gammaproteobacteria > JAJPIJ01 > JAJPIJ01 > CAYVOU01. The sequence continues at coordinate 2,627 of CAYVOU010000139.1, read as the reverse complement.
TGGACGTCGCCTTCACTTTCAACCAGAGCGCCGACGCGGCACGAACGCTGACGGCCGAAATAGAGGCCATGGGGCGGCGTTGCCTGGCGATACAGGTGGACAATGCCCTGCCAGAGGCGGCGGCGACCATTTTTGGGGCAGTGACGGGCCATTTCGATCGGTTGGACGTTCTCGTCAACAATGCCAGCAGTTTCGATCCCACTCCGTTCGGCAAGATCAGCGCTGAGGCCTATGATTTCAACCAGGCCGTCAATGCGCGCACGCCGCTTATGCTTATCCAGCATTTCGCGCCGTTGCTGGCGGCCCATTACGACCCCGCCGATCCCGGCAGTCCCGGCCGCGTGGTGAACTTCATCGACATCCACGTCATGGGGCAGCCGTTGCGGCACTATCTCGCCTACAACACTTCCAAGGCGGCACTGCTGGAGATCACGTCGAGCTGCGCACTCGAACTTGCGCCCCGGGTGACGGTCAACGCCATCGCGCCGGGCGTAGTCGAATGGGCCGAAAATTACAGCGCCGCCGAGCGCGGCGACTACATGACACGGGTACCTTTGGCCCGCCCCGGCACGCCGACGGATGCCGCCGCCGCGGTACTTTTCCTGGTCGACGAAGGTTCTTATTGCACCGGCCAGATCATCCGCCTGGATGGCGGCCGTTTCCTGACCTGACCGCGGTGTCATGGCGTCCCGGCAGCGACGCTCCGGGGGGCGGACACCCGGTTCCTGACTACAATCTTCGAAAACCCGGTCTATGCTGCCTGAGAGGGCACCCGGCAATGCTGAAACCGAAGCACGAACCAATCAAGGTGGGCTGGCGCGAATGGGTGGCGTTGCCCGATTTCGGGATCCGCGCTGTGAAGGCCAAGGTCGATACTGGTGCACGCAGTTCGGCCCTGCATGCCTTCATGGTGGAACGCTACCGGGCGGGCGGGGCACCTCGGGTACGTCTGGGTATACACCCGAAGCAGCGCGATACCGAAAAGACGGTGACCTGTGATGCCGCCATTGTCGGCGAACGCTGGGTGACCGACTCCGGTGGACATCGTGAGAAGCGGATCGTCATCGTGACCCGAATTCTGCTGGGTGAGAACTGCTATCCGGTGGAAATGACCATCACAGACCGAGACACGATGCGCTTTCGCCTGCTGCTGGGGCGCACCGCCATCCGTGGACATCTGACCGTCGACCCCGCGGAATCCTATCTGCTCGGCCGGCCTTCGCGCGGAAAAGTGAAGCGCGCGTGAAGATCGGTATTCTCTCTCGCAATCCCAGGTTGTATTCGACGCAACGTCTGCTGGAAGCGGCAAAGCGCCGCGGTCACGACGTCGAGGTGATCGATTTTCTGCGCTGCTACATGGACATCACCTCGCATAATCCGAAGATCTACTACCGTGGTGCAGAGTTGAAGGATTTCGATGCAATCATCCCGCGCATCGGCGCCTCCGTCACCTTTTACGGTGCCGCGGTGGTTCGGCAGTTCGAAATGATGGGCGTGTTGAGCGTCAACGAGTCGGTAGCCATCACCCGTTCGCGCGACAAGCTCCGCTGCCTGCAACGCCTGGCGCGCAAGGGCGTCGGCCTGCCGGTGACGGGATTCGCGCGGTCGCCGGACGACGTCCAGGATCTGATAGGCCGAGTCGGCGGCGCACCGGTCGTCATCAAATTGCTGGAGGGAACACAGGGGATCGGCGTGGTGCTGTCGGAAACTGCACCGGCCGCCGCAAGCGTGATTGAGGCCTTCATGGGGCTCAAGGTCAATATCCTGGTGCAGGAATACGTCAAGGAAGCGCGTGGCGCCGACATACGTTGCCTGGTCGTCGGCGGCAAGGTCATCGCTGCGATGAAAAGGCAAAGCCGCGAGGGTGAGTTCCGCTCCAATCTGCATCGTGGCGGCACCGCGACGCTGGTCAAGATCACGCCCGAGGAACGCGCGACCGCGGCGCGGGCTGCGCGCATCATTGGTCTTAACGTATGCGGCGTGGACATGCTGCGTTCCGCGCGTGGTCCGCTGGTAATCGAAGTCAACTCGTCGCCCGGACTTGAAGGGATCGATATGGCCACCGGCAAGGACGTCGCGGATCTCATCGTGGCATTCATCGAAGAGCGCGCCAGGCGGCGCGGTAAGCGCTCCGACGACGAAGCTTGAAGAAATGCGGCCACCCGCGCGTCGTGACCGGGCCTGAATCATGACCTTGTCGGCGGAATTCGCTGAATACGTGCTGGAGCAGCTTCGCCGCGTCGCGTCGATAGAAGGCAGGCGTATGTTCGGCGGCATGGGACTGTATTCGGGCGGGCTGTTTTTCGCGATCCTCCAGAACGATACCTTGTACCTCAAGGTCGACGATCGCAATCGGGGTGATTACGAACGCGCGGGCATGAAACCGTTCAAGCCTTATTCAGATCGCTCCATGACGTTTCAATACTATGAACTGCCGGCGGCGGTGCTGGAGGACGAAGACGAACTTCGGGTTTGGATTCGCCGTTCGCTGGCTGCCGTTGTCGTCAAACCGACGCCGGCCCGGCGGCCGCGTACTTAAAGTCGTGGGCAATGCTATTCCGGCGTAAGGTTCACCATGCACCAATAAATTTCGATCTGGTTCGCCACCTCGACGAATTTCTCGAACT
>CAYVOU010000138.1:3902-5493 GCA_964453295.1 uncultured Gammaproteobacteria bacterium | reverse complement strand
GTCAGTCTCTAACAACGCGACCAAGCACAAAACGGGGAGAGCTAACAATGAGCAATGGTGTAGATTCTTTCGAAGAGGCTCCTGGAATAGCCGTTGGGCCGGGATCGGGGACGGGCGTCAGCTTTAGAGACATCGACTGGAAGGCGGCTTTCTTCGTCGCCGCGGGCGTTCCCGCGCTGGTTCTGTTCTCGATGGGCGGCATTTCGGCGACGGTCGGTGCACCGGCCGCGCTGGTATGGACACTTTCCGTCTTCATGGGGTTCATCAATTCATTCATGTACGCCGAGATTGCCGGGCTGCACCCCTCCAAGACCGGCGGTACGGCAGTGCATGGGGCGACTGCCTGGATCCGCTACAGCAAGTTCACCGCCCCGGTCTCGCTATGGTGCAACTGGCTGGCGTGGACGCCGGTGCTGGCAATCGGTGCGGGTCTGGGCGCGGGCTATCTGCTGTCCATATTCTTCGCGCCCGACGCGCCGATCAACACCTGGCAAATCACCCTGGTGAATCTGGACTTCCTGGCCTCAGGGCTGAGTCTGCGTATCAACGCCACCTTCATTCTCGGCGCCATAATCCTGTTGTGCGTGTTCTGGATCCAGCACGAGGGCATCCTCAAGACTTCGAAGATCCAGAAGCTGCTCACCGTCGGTACGCTATTGCCGCTGTTTATCGTCAGCGTCGTGCCGTTGTTCCAGGGCAGCGTGCATTTAAGCAACTTCTCACCTTTCGTGCCGCTGGCCTTCGACAAGGCCGGCAACGCAATCCCGGGGGCATGGAACCAGGAGGGTTGGAAACTGTTCATGGGTGGATTGTTTATCGCTGCCTGGTCGGCGTACGCTTTCGAGACCGCGGTGTGCTACATGAGCGAGTTCCAGGACCCGGCGCGCGACAACTGGCGCGCGATCATCTACTCGGGTCTGCTCTGCATCGTCGCCTATACGCTCGTGCCGTTCGTCTTCCAGGGTGTGCTCGGCACCAAGGGCATGCTGGAACCCGGCATCGGTGACGGCTCGGGCATGGGCAAGGCGCTCGCGGAGATGGTGCACGCAGGTTCGTTCATCACCACCATCCTGATCGTACTGCTGTTCTTCACGCTGATACTTGCGATCATGACGGCGATGTCCGGTTCCTCGCGGACCCTGCACCAGGGCGGCCGCGACGGCTGGTTGCCGAAGTATCTCAGCCAAGCCAACACGCACGGGGCGCCGACCTATGCGATGTGGACGGACCTGGCGTTCAACCTCCTGCTGCTGATGATGTCGAACTACCTGTTCGTGCTTGCGGTATCCAACTGCAACTACCTCATCTTCAACTTCCTGAACCTGAACGCCGGGTGGATCCATCGCCTGGACAACCCGAAGGTCCACAGGCCGTTCAAGATCCCGAACTGGCTGATGTTCTGCGGTGCGGCGCTCGGCTACGTAAACGCCTTCCTTCTGGGAGCCGGAGCCAACGTCTGGGGTAAGGGAACATTGTGGGCGGGCTTCGTTTCTGCCGCACTCGTCGTACCCGTGTTCCTGTTCCGGCACTTCGTGCAGGACAAGGGCAAGTTTCCGGACCACATGTGGCAGGATCTGCTGCTTCCGGGTCA
>CAYVOU010000138.1:0-3892 GCA_964453295.1 uncultured Gammaproteobacteria bacterium | reverse complement strand
CAGAAGGAACTTGGGCCAACGCGGGCGGGTATGCTGCCTTATGTCGCCCTCGCCGGCGGCTTTGCCTGCGTGCTGGCCGGCTATTTCACGTTCTGGTAGAAACCGCTCCCGGTATAACTGGCAAGACATTGCCGGACATATGCCGGCACTGCGTGAGGAGAAGGCCGATCGGATCGATCGGCCTTCTTTTTTGGCACCTGGTGAAAAGGACTATTCGCCAGGTCGCGCCGACCTTCTGGCGATCGACAACTCCGGAGTCGACAATGGATATTGAATTGAAATCCGTTCCAGCAACCTGCCGATGAAAACGACGCAGCTCAGAGACTGGAATCGCTAGCGGGCGTGCCGCTCGATCGCTTCCCGGTATTGGTGGCGGGCAGTGGATCGCGACAATAAACCAAACTGATGATCCGGCGGCCCGAGCGCGGGTGCGTTTACTGGGATACCGCCCGCACCGTCACCTCAACCGCGTGTACGCTGGTGCTCTCGCCCATGTCGGCCTTGAGGCCGGGATTCAGCACGTTGACGTTGGCGGCACCCGGCTGGCGCTTAGGCCAGCGCCCCTTGTGACTTAGTGCCACGCCGCGCGGCACGATGTCGCTGACCGAGACGTTGAGTTGCAACTCACCCACGTCGTTCGACAACAGCACCGCTGCACCGTCGGCAAGACCGCGTTCACGGGCGTCGTCGGGATGCATGTATACCATGCCTGGCCCCAGCTGCGCCTCCACCTGCGGATCGTTGCTGAAGATGTCGTTTAGAGCCCAACTCGAAGCCGGGGACAGCAGGCGCAGGCGGCCGCCGTCGGGACGGGTGTCGGCGTGGGGTTCGGGCAACCGCGAATACCCGGCTGCTTCGGCGCTGGCGGAGGCGATCTCTATCCTTCCGCTCGGCGTTGGGAAGCGCAGTCCTTCGAACTGAATCACCGGTTCCGGCGAAATTGGCACGGTACCCTTGGCCGCGAGCGAGGCAAAGTCTTCGTCCAGCCCCGTGCCGCTCAGCGCCTGCGCAAGGATAGCGGCATCGCTTTCATACAACTCCGGTTCAACATAGTCCATCGCCCGGGCAAGACGGCGGAAGATCTCTGAGTTCGGTAAGCTCTCACCCATGGGTTCCGTGGCTTTGACCACCGCCGAAATGGACTGGTCAAAGTACGACGTGAACAGATCGTCGGCTTCCAGAAAGCTCGCCGCCGGGAGCACGTAGTCCGCGTAGTCGGTCGTGTCGGTCGGAAAGACGTCGACAACCACGGTGAACAGGTCCTCACGCTTCAATGCACGGCGTAGCCGGGTCTGCTGCGGGTTGGATGCCACGTTGTTGACGTTCCAGCAGAACAAGGCGCGGGATCGGTCAGAATCCTCCAGCCAGTCGATGACATCCATGTGACTGACTGCCGGCGGCGCACCGTTGCCCGCCAAGTGCGTGCCCATGAGGTAACCGTCGTCGACGCCGCGCGTGCCGACGCCGTTGAGGTAGAGAAATCCTGCGCCCGGCTTGCCCAGATTTCCGGTCACCGCCGGCAGCATGGAGCAAGCGCGCATGGCGTTGCCTCCACGCGGCTGGCGCTGAAAACCCTGCCCCAGCCAAAGCAGCGAGGGTCCGCCGGCATAAAGGTGCGCTGCCTGTTCGATATGCTCACGCGGCACACCGGTGACTGCCTCGGCCCAGGCCGGCGTACAACCGTCGAGGCGAGGCTCGAGTTCTTCCCAACCGATTGCATGGGCCGCCAGGAAGGGGCGGTCGATCAGGCCGTCGCGGCGGATCACATGCAATATTCCGAAGGCCAGCGCAGCGTCGCTGCCGGGGAAAGGCTGCAGGTGGAGATCTGCAGCCTGCGCCGTCGGCGTCCGGATCGGGTCCACCACCACCACCTTGGCAGGCGCCTCCTGCAGCCATTGCGCATGCGCATGGGGTGCGGACGCGGAGGGATTCGCCCCCCACACCATGATGCAGGCCGCATCCTTCGCGCTGCGCGGATCGAAGCCTTGCAGCGAAGTTCCGTAAACGTAGCCGAGTGCCGCATGTCCTGCGTTGTTGCAGATCGTGTCCGGGCTCACTTCGGTGGCGCCAAGGCGGTTGAAGAAGCGCATCGGGAAATGAAAGCCTATCAGCGAGAAGGTGCCGGTATAGTGCGTATTGAGTATCGTCGGCGCACCGCATTCCGCCACGATCGCCTTCAGCCGGGCGGCGATGTCGGTCAGGGCCTCGTTCCAGCTTACGGGCTCGAACCGACCCGCGCCCTTGGGACCGGCCCGGCGCATCGGACGCAGCAGGCGAGCGCCCGGGTCGCGCCATACGCCGTTGTAACCGATAGAGCATTTCGCACAGAGTTTGCCGCGGCTGACAGGATGCTGCGGATCGCCGCGCACCTGAGATATTTCCCCGTCGCGGAACGTGACCACGATGCCGCAGGCATCGTAACAATCCCTCGGGCAGGTGGTACGGACGATAGTTGTAGCGCTGGCATTATCGGCGGTCGACATAGGATGTCTCCTTTTTGTTGGTATCACCTCGCGGCTGGCGGACGGGACTGGGTGCAGGATCTGACGTCAGATTGAGGCTGATTTGACGCTGTACGGCGGCGTCCCGCCCTTCAGTTGCCGGTATGTGCGGCACACGGTGCTTTCGCTTCTAAAGACCATTTCTTCGGTATTCACGTGATAACAATCTCGATCAGCACGCAGCATGCATCGTTCGACGAACGATTCTCTCTGGTCTCGCCCGGATCCACCCGGATTTTCGGCTTAGCCTGGAAAATGCATTATATGCCCTACTTACCACTCGCGCTCTTGCTGATTGCGCATGTTGGATTTCCTCCATTCCGTTAGATAACTCAACTGTCATCGCGCTTAATCATGCGTGCCGAGCATGTCGGCGATGTTTTGGTGGTCGACGATCGGGAAGGCCGACGCAGAACCGGCGACATACTGACCGACCGCGATCTGGAGGTGCGGGTGCTCGCTAGGGAAATCGACCCGAGGAGCGTCTGCGCCTCCGATGTCACGGGTCAGAAACTGATCGTGGCCGAAGACCACGAGGACGTCCACGACGCTGTCCGGTGATGCATTGGAGGGGTATCCAGCGCATTCCCGCAATGAACGCCGAAGGCGAACTGGTCGGCATCGCCGCCGTAGACGACGTGACCGAGTCCCTGACGGAAGCACTGGGATGCAGCCAGGATCCGCCCTCCAGCGCGCCGTCGAGAAGCACCTGTATCCCGGAGTCGCACCGATGCTACGGCGTTTTGCACCGGATTCTTCCAGCGATTCGTTAACAGCAGCCGGCGGCGGTCTCGGCGTCTTCCGTACCGAAGGGTATATTCGTGCCGCACCCAGCGAAGATGCCGTAGTGCCGGCTAAAATCCCCGATAAAACTGAAATGCGGCGCCAGCCGGCTCCCCTGCAGCATGCGCCAGGTGTTGCCGCAGACGGGGAACACCCTGCCGGCTTCCAGCAGATGGTGCTTGTCGAGCACGAATTGGTGCGGATGTCCGGGGATGCTGCCGCGGTAAATTACGGCCTGCCCGTAATCCTCGCAGGCGGACTCCAGCCCGTTCATCTTGAACAGCCGGTAGGTGGCGGAGTAGAACCGGATCGGACCGAGTTGCGATTGCAGTGCCGGATTGTTGACCGCGATGGGACGGTCGTCGACCAGGCGCGGATCCTGGAAACCGCATTCCTTGGCCAACGGCAGGAAATCATTCCAATACAACGCGCCGCCGAGGCACTCACCATAGAGCACCCGATCCCGCCTCACGTCCTCCGGTACGCGGCGATCGGCGTAGACATCCGAGAAGTAGAATTCCCCGCCTGCTTTGAGGACGCGGTGAACTTCCCTGAGCACGCGGCTCTTGTCGGGGGAGAGGTTCACCACGCAGTTGGACACCACCACG
>CAYVOU010000137.1:0-5537 GCA_964453295.1 uncultured Gammaproteobacteria bacterium | reverse complement strand
TATTCAACCAGTATCCGGACCTTGAGGCCGACCGGCGGGCGGGCCGCCGCCACTTTCCGATTGCCTTTGGCCTGAAGGCGAGCAACCGCGTTTATGCCGCCTTTGCGGCCGGCGCCTATTTGAGCATCGTCGCCGGTGTCTGCACGGGGCTGTTTCCGATAGCGAGCCTGCTGGCGCTGCTGCCGGCCGGGTTCAATATTTCCGCGCTAATCGGCGTTCGTGCGTGCCCGGTGACGCAGCATGGACTGATCCCGTCTCTGGGCCGCAACGTGATCGCAACGCTGTCCGCCCCGCTGCTGCTTGCCGTGACCCTGCTGCTGCGCTGAGGAGGACGACATCGGGCGCGAGCCGCCCGAATTGACTTCGCGCATTGCAATTCACCGACGGGAGATCGAGTATTTTCGCCACGCTCAGGCAAGCTTGGGCCGGGCCGTGGTGACAACCCGTTCACAATCGCGCAATTTCTCTCTGATACGCTTGAGGGACGTGAAACCCGCGATCGCGGCCAACGCCGCACCGGCATGATGGAAACGGAAATGACGGACAAGAACTCCGGCACCGGCGACCAACCGGCCACAACAGAAATCGATGCGGTGCTCGAACAGCTCACGGCGATCCGCGCCGCCATGGTCGCGGCACCGGCCAAATCGCAGTTGGCGCTGGATGAGATTGATCCGAACTTCCGCGACAGCGCCCGCAACCTGCTGCACTACCTGGCCTTGCGCAGGCGCGACCTGCGCCCCTTGCAGAATCGTCTCGCCACACTCGGCCTGTCGTCGCTGGGACGAGCGGAATCCCATGTGCTGGCCACCGTGGACGCCGTGCTCGATGTCCTTCACAACCTGACCGGCCGCGACTACCGGCCGCCATCCGCGGACGGCCCGGCGCTCGATTTCGGACGAGGTCAGCAACTGCTGGCGGCACATACCGAAACCCTCCTGGGCCCGGCCCGCGCCGGGCGCGACGTCCGCATCATGGTGACGATGCCGGGCGAAGCGGCGGACGATCCCGCTCTCATCCACAAGCTGCTTCGCCAGGGGATGGACTGCATGCGCATCAACTGCTCCCATGACGGTCCCGCCGCCTGGTCCAGGATGATCGAGCATCTGCGTCGCGCCGAGCATGCCGAAAAGCGCGCCTGCCGCATCGTCATGGATCTGGGCGGCCCCAAGCTGCGCACCGGCCCGCTGGAGGCCGGCCCTGCGGTGACGAAAATTCGGCCAAAACGCGATGTCTACGGCCGGATCGCCGCGCCGGCAAGGGTATGGCTCACCGCCGCTGAGGCGCCGCGTCCACCTCCGTCGGAAGCCGACGCCTGCCTGCCGCTATCGGCATCCTGGCTGGCACTGCTCCGGGAGGGCGAGCAGCTCAAGCTGCGCGACGCCCGCGGTGCATCCCGGAAACTCACCATCGTCGACATCACCGACGACGGTTGCTGGGCGGAATCGGTCAAAACAACCTATATCGTCCCCGGCACCATCCTGCGCCGGGGATTCGATACGGCCGACGACCACGGTCGCGACGCGCCGGTAGGCGAACTCCCGCCGCGGGAGGTGCCCGTCCTTTTGCAGGAGGGCGACCACCTATTGATCACGCGCGATCGGAAACCCGGACGGGCCGCGACCGTGGACAGCCGCGGCCGGGTGCTGACCCCCGCGCAAATCAGCTGCTCGCTACCCGAGGTGTTCGACGACGTGCGCGCCGGCGAAGCCGTCTGGTTCGATGACGGCAAGATCGGCGGCGTGGTGGAAAAAGTCGAACCCGCGTGCGTCCATGTCCGCATCAATCATGCCCGACCCGGCGGGGTGAAGCTGCGCAGCGACAAGGGCATCAACCTGCCAGACAGCAACCTCCGGCTTTCGGCCCTGACCCCTCGCGACATTGAGGATCTGGCGTTTGTCGCGGCGCACGCAGACGTGGTCGAACTGTCTTTTGCCAACAACGCACAGGATGTCGAGAAGCTGCAACAACACTTGGCGCGCCTGGGAAGCCGGCAACCGGCGGTGGTGCTGAAGATCGAGACCCGGCGCGGTTTCGAGAACCTGCCGGCCATGTTGCTGGTGGCGATGCGAATGCCCTGTTGCGGCGTGATGATCGCCCGCGGCGACCTGGCCGTGGAATGCGGCTTCGAAAGACTCGCCGAGGCGCAGGAGGAGATCCTCTGGATATGCGAAGCGGCCCATGTGCCGGTGATCTGGGCAACGCAGGTCCTTGAGAACCTGGCCAAGCAGGGACTCCCATCGCGCGCCGAGATCACCGATGCCGCCATGGGCCACCGCGCCGAGTGCGTAATGCTCAACAAGGGCCCGCACATGCTGACCGCGGTACGGGTGCTGGACAATATCCTGCGACGCATGCAAAGCCATCAGACCAAGAAACAGGCGATGCTGCGCGAACTGCGCCTGGCCCACTCCCTCTGGCCCGGTCATGCGCCGCATCTTTCCGCACCGCAGTCCGCCTTGTCTGCCGAGGATTCATGAGGAGTGCAAACCGGATCCGCGGCGTCAGTGGCACCCAATCTCAGCGCTGGCCGAAATGGCCCAGGCCTTTGATGTCCCGCACGGTGACGGTCCCACCGTCGATGACCACCAGGCCGGCCTCCTGTAGATCGTGCATCAGGCGCGAGAAGGTTTCCGGCGTAATCGACAGGCGCGAAGCGATAACCTGCTTCTGTGCCGGCAAGGTCACCATGGCCGGGCTGGTGGAACCTTCCGGCAGCAGCGACAGCAGAAAGTTGACCAGGCGGCTGCGCGCCCCTTGCAGGCTGAGGCTTTCGATTTCGAACAGGAGCTGATGCAGGCGCAGGCTGAGGTTGCCGAGTAATCGGAAGCATAGTGCATTCGAATCCCCGAGCAGTTCCATGAACGTATTATTGTCGAAGGCAAAGACCTGCACGACCCCGAGGGCCGTAGCGGTAACCGGATATACCGGTGAGCCCATGAACATAAGCGCTTCGGCGAAGGTCTGTCCCGGCTGGATGATATCGACGATCTTCTCGTCGCCGGCCGGCGATGAACGGCTAAGCGCGACCCGCCCCTCCCGCACCAGGTAAAAGCGATGCGCCGGATCACCGAAGTGAAACAAGCGTTCACCGTCTTCGAAGGTCAGGCAGCGGGCACTGGCCGCAACGCGCTGCAACGCCCCCGGTTCCATGCCGGAAAACAAGTGGCAATGGCCGAGATCGGCTACGTCTTCAGGCCGTAATGCCCGGTTCATGACTGTCCCTCAGACTTACTTTCCGCGGCGCTTTGTCCTGGCAAATCATCTGCCAATGCACCTTTCGGTCAAGACCTTACCACTACCGCCTTTTATGGAAAACTAATCTGCCCTCATTCCCCGCGGGTCCGCCGAGGTCCATCAACAGGCGCTGCGATTCATCTTCCTTGTAATCTCTGGAAGTCGACGACGGCGCCTCCGATGCCATGAATCAGCATCTGCACGCCGATCACGGCGAGAATCAAACCCATCAGTCGGGTCACCACTTTGATGCCGTTATCCCCGATGTACTTGACGAAGCGTTCGCCGGAAACAAAAACCGCGTAAGTCACCAGCGAGAGCACAAAGAATGCCCCGACAGTCACGATAAAATCCAAAATGCCCCCGCCTGACGCAAAGCTCATGGCGGTGGCGATCGTTCCAGGCCCGGCGAGGATCGGCATGGCGAGAGGCGTGATGGCGACCTCCAGTTCGGCATTGAGGCTTTTCTGCTTATCCTCCTCGCTGGGATGTTGAATTGAAGAGTGCTCGCCGCCCTGCAGCATGTGGTATCCGACCAAGGCAACCAAAATCCCGCCCATGATCCGAAACGCCGGCAGGGTAATACCAAAAAGATGGAATATCAGGTGACCTGCGGCAGCGAACACCACAATGATGACGAAGCTCACGATCAGCGCTTTGGCCGCAATCTTGCGCCTGGCGACGGGATCGTCCTGAGCCGTCAGCCCGAGAAAAACAGGGGTGTTCGCAATAGGATTCATAATGGCGAAGAATCCCATGAACACCGAAAGAGCGTGGCCAATCAATGCATTCACGGCGTGCGTTGTCTCCGCGGCTTTCCATCGTTGTCATTACCGCCGAAGCCCGGCAGCAAGGGAATCTGTTCGCTGAAGCGGGTGACGCGTCTGCGACAGTTTACCCATTTCACAGTCCCAATACCGAAGTTCATATCCTGTCCCCAGGATTCGCCATACTCGCGACCGCGTCGGTTCGTCTCCCCCGCTGAGGATGCAAAATGCAAGACCTGACCCGCATTTCTCCTTCGCACGCCGGGATATCAGCGCGGCGCGCTGCACCTAAAGGGGTCATCTTCCTACACGGTCGCCACACTGGGCGCACCGTTCTCCGAAGGTATAGGGACCGGGACGGGCGGCAGTGACGCCTATCGTCTGCGCCGGCTTTTCGGCGATATCACTGCCGGCTGGACGATCAGCCTGCGGCACGCGCGGATCGAACTGCTTTCCGGCCTGCGTTACGGCCGCTACGAAAACACGAAATGGCCGGGTGCTGACTATTGGTCGGGGCGCAGCACTGTGCAACGGCTCGATACTACGCTGGGCATTGCCGCGAGCAGCCAGTTTTTTGCGGCCGGCGGCACGGTCCGTCCCAGCCTGTCGTTCGGCTGGCAATATCCACTGGCCGACGAAACGCTGCCGCCCTGGCTCCGCTTCGAGGCGGACAGGCAGTCCGTATATCGAATCGGCGGGCTGGTGACCGCTGCCGCCACTGCGAACGTGGGCACCGGCCTCAGCTACCGTCCCAATCACAGCACGGAATTGTTCGCGCGCTACAGCGCCGCCATTGCCAGCAATAGCGAGGTCCAGGTCGCTTCGGCCGGCCTGAAACTGCGCTGGTAGCGCACCGCCTGAACCTCAGTCGTCGTCGCTCAGCGCCGCGACGACGATGGCCAGGCCGAGCCCGCCGAGGATCCAGGTGAGAAACGGCGCGGGGCCGAGTTTGGGAAGCGTGATGTTTTCAAAACCCAGCAACACAATTGCGCCCAAGATGAGCGAGGCGCCGAGCAGCGTGCGGGCGGTGCGTATACCGTTGCGGCGGATCTCGCACCGCACCGCCTCCAGCGTGGCGCGGTCGGAACGATGCTGGGCGCGATCCTCGCGGGTCTGTTCCATCAGATCGAAGAGCTTGTCGGGCACCTCCGGCAGGCGTTCCAGCCAGGATGGCGCGCGCTCGCGCAATTCGCGGTACAAACGCTTCACGCTGACGCGATTGCGCATCCAGCGCTCCAGGGAAGGACGCGCCGCCGCCCAAAGATCCAGTTCAGGATAGAGCTGCCGGCCGATGCCTTCGACGTTGACCAGCGTTTTTTGCAGCAGCAGCAACTGCGGCAGGATCTTCATGTGGAAGCGCTGCGCGGTCTGGAACAGGCGCAGCAGCAAATGTCCCACCGAGATGTCCTTGATAGGCCGATCGAAGATGGGTTCGCAGACCGAACGGATCGCGAATTCGAAATCGTCGACGCGGGTATCCGTGGGGACCCAGCCCGACTCGACATGCAGCTCGGCGACGCGGCGGTAGTCGCG
>CAYVOU010000136.1:0-5584 GCA_964453295.1 uncultured Gammaproteobacteria bacterium | reverse complement strand
CCTTTTCCTCGCTGTACGGCAACTCGTCCGGCGGCGTGATCCAGGCGTTCACCCGCGACGGCCCGGCCCGCCCGACCTTGCGCGCCAGCATGCGGGCAGGCAGCTACGGCACCATGCACGGCAACCTCCAGGCCGGGGGCCAGGCGGGGCCGTTGAACTACCTGCTCGATCTGGACCAGTTCAACACCGACGGTTATCGCGACCACAGCGCAACCCGCATGACGCACCTGAACGTGAAGCTGAAGTACAAGATCACCGATCATCAGAACGTCGAACTGCTGCTGAACGGCGTCGACCAGCCGAAGGCGGAGGATCCGCTGGGTCTGACCAAGGCGCAGTACGACGCGGATCCGCGCCAGGCGGTGACCAACGCGTACACCTATGACACCCGCAAGACCGTGAGCCACCGCCAGGCGGGACTGGTCTACAGCAACGAAATCACCGGCGCCGATACCCTGCGCCTGCTGGGTTACGTCGGCAGCCGCCAAATCAATCAGTATCTGCCCTTCAGCGGCAGCTTCGGGCTGTCTTCCGGCGGCGTGGTGGATCTTGATCGCGGCTTCAACGGGATCGATGCGCGCTGGACGCACGAGGGCCATCTCGTCGGCCGGCCGCTGACCTGGACCGCCGGTGTCAGCTATGACTACATGAAGGACCACCGCAAGGGCTACGTTAACAACAACGGCACCATGGGCGCGCTGCGCCGCCACGAGGACGACGACGTCTACAATATCGACGAATATCTGCAGGGGCAATGGGATTTCGCCAAGGACTGGTCGCTAACCGCCGGCGTGCGGCACAGCGATGTCGAGTTCCATTCGACCGACTACTTCATCACCAAGACCAATCCGAACGACAGCGGCGGCGTCGCCTTCCAGAGCACGAACCCCGCGGTCGGCCTGCTGTACCACCTGACCTCCTCGGTGAACGTCTACGCTAATTACGGCGAAGGCTTCGAGACGCCCACCTTCGCCGAACTCGCCTATCGTCCCGACGGCAGCACCGGTCTCAATTTCGATCTGCAGCCCAGCAGCAGCCGCAACTACGAGGCCGGCATCAAAGCGTTCCCCAACGCCAACACCGAGGCGAAGCTTGCCTTCTTCCACATTGATACCGACAACGAGATCGTCGTTGCCAAAGCCGTTGCCGGCCGCACCAGCTACAAGAACGCCGGCAAGACCCGCCGGGACGGTGTGGAGCTGAGCGTGACCAGCGATCTCGGGCATCACTTCACCACCGAACTCGCCTACAGCTTCATCGACGCGCGTTTCGTGGGTGGCGCCCTGGACGGCAACCAGTTACCGGCGGTGCCCCAGTCCAGCCTGTTCGGCGAATTGCGCTGGGAGTATCCGGCTGCAGGCTTTTACACGACGTTTGACGGGCGCTGGAAGGATCGGGTCTTCGTCGACGACGTCAATTCGGCCTCGGCGGCAAGCTATGTCACGGCCGACTGGCGCGGCGGCTTTTCGCAGCACGCCGGCCGTTTGAAGTTCGACGAATTCCTCCGCGTCGACAACCTCGCCGACGAGAAATACGTGGGTGCGATCGTCGTAGGCGACGGCAACGGGCGCTATTACGAAGCAGCACCGGGTCGCAACGTGCTGGGCGGCATCACGGTGGCTTATTCGTTCTGAGGCGGTATCGCGACCCGGGTGCCGCGGCCGTTCTTGACGGTTCGGCCGTGGCGCCCCGGTTCACGGCACAAACAGATCCACAAACGCCTGTACCGGCATGGCTTCCAGGGCGTCCTGCCCGCTGCACGCTTCCAGGATCGCATCGACACGCGCCTGCGGCAGGCGCGTGGCCAGATTGCGCGCGAACTTTTCCTTCAGCACCGGTATGCCCTCCTCGCGTCGACGGCGATGGCCGATGGGATATTCCACCACGACGTTATCGGTGCAACTGCCGTCCTTGAACCAGACCTGCACCGCGTTGCCGATCGAACGCTTGTCGGGATCCATGTAATCGGCGCTGAACCGGCGATTCTCGACGACCTGCATCCTGCCGCGCAGCTGATCGATACGGGGATCGGCGGCCACTACGTCCTCGTAGTCGTCGGCGGTGAGACGGCCGAATATCAGCGGCACCGCGACCATGTACTGGATGCAGTGGTCGCGATCCGCCGGGTTGTCCAGCAGCCCGGTCTTGTCGATGATGCGCACGCCCGCTTCCTGCGTTTCGATCACGATGCGTTCGATGTCATCGAGGCGATTTTTCAACACGGGATGCAGTCGCAGCGCCGCCTCGACGGCGGTCTGGGCATGGAACTCCGCCGGAAACGAAATCTTGAAGAGGACGTTTTCCATCACGTAGGAATCCAGCGACTGCCGGAGGTCAATCGGATTGCTTTTGAACAGCACGTCCTGGAAGCCCCAGTTCTTCGCCGTCAGCGCCGACGGGTAGCCCATCTCACCCGTCATTGCGATCAGCGCCAGGCGCACGCCACGGCTGGTGGCATCGCCGGCCGCCCAGCTCTTGCGAGATCCGGTATTGGGGGCATGGCGGTAAGTCCGCAGCGCGCCGCCGTCGATCCAGGCATTCGACACGGCGTTGATGATCTGTTCGCGCGTGCCGCCCAGCATGCCGGTAACCACGGCGGCGGTCGCCACACGCACCAGCAGCACATGATCCAGGCCTACCCGGTTGAAACTGTGGTCCAACGCGAGCACGCCCTGGATCTCGTGCGCCTTGATCATGGCCGTGATCACGTCGCCAACGGTCAACGCCGCCCCGTTCTCCCGGATATTGCGCCGGCTCAGGTAGTCGGCCACGGCCAGGATCCCGCCCAGATTGTCGGACGGGTGCCCCCACTCCGCCGCCAGCCAGGTGTCGTTGAAGTCCAGCCAGCGGATCATGCAGCCGATGTTGAAAGCAGCCATGACCGGGTCCAGTTCGTACGCGGTACCCGGCACCCTGGCGCCATCCGGCATGCCGGCGCCCGGCACCATCGGCCCCATCATCCGGGTGCAGGCAGGATAGTTCAGCGCAAGCAGGCCGCAGCCCAGCGTATCCATCAGGCAATAGCGGGCGGTATTGCGCGCCTCCGCGCCGTCGACGGCATGGTTCAGGACGTAGTCGGCGATGTCGACCAGCAGCGGGTCGGGGTTCGGACGTACGGCTTCCTTGATTCCAATTGACATCACTTACCCTTCATAGATTGGTGTTGCCCTGTGGTGCCGGGAGCCCCCGGCGGTCAACGTTTTTCGATCGGCACGAAGCTGCGGTTCCCGGGGCCGACGTAATTGGCGCTGGGCCGGATGATCTTGCCATCTTCCCGTTGTTCGATGACGTGGGCGGCCCAACCCGCCGTCCGCGAGATCACGAACAGCGGCGTGAACATCGAAGTCGGCACGTTCATCATTGCGTAGGCCACGGCCGAGTACCAATCGAGATTGGGGAACATTTTCTTCAGATCCCACATCACCGACTCCAGGCGCGCGGCGACGTCGAACATGCGCATGTCCCCCGCTTTTTCGGCGAGTCGCTTCGCGACAGTCTTGATCACCTTGTTGCGCGGATCGGAGATCGTGTAGACGGGATGGCCGAAGCCAATCACGATTTCGCGGTTGGCGATACGCTCGCGTATGTCGGACTCTGCCGCGTCAGCGTCGACATAGCGTTGCTGGATCTCGAAGGCGACCTCGTTGGCGCCGCCGTGCTTGGGGCCACGTAACGCGCCGATGGCGCCGGTGATGCAGGAATACATGTCGGAGCCGGTTCCCGCGATCACCCGCGCGGTGAAGGTCGAGGCATTGAATTCATGCTCGGCGTACAGGACCAGTGAGGTGTGCATCGCGCGCACCCAGTCCGGGTCGGGATCGGTGCCATGCAACAGGCGCAGGAAATGACCGCCTATTGAATCGTCGTCGGTCTCGGTATCGATGCGGCGGCCGTTGAAGGCAAAGTGGTACCAGTACAGCAGGATCGAACCGAAACACGCCATCAGCCGGTCAGCGATGTCGCGGGCGCCGGCGACGTTGTGATCCTCCGCCTCGGGCAGCAGGTTGCCCAGCATGGAACAACCGGTGCGCATGACGTCCATCGGGTGCGTCCCGGCCGGGATCTGTTCGAGCACGTTGCGCAGCGCCGGCGGCAACGGACGCATCGCCTTGAGCTTGCGCTTGTAGGCGCCCAGCGCCGCCCTGTCCGGCAACTCGCCGTGCACCAGCAGGTGGGCAATTTCCTCGAAATCGCAGGACTCGGCGATTTCCAGGATGTCATAGCCCCGGTAGTGCAGATCGTTGCCGCTCAAGCCCACGGTGCAAAGAGCGGTGTTACCTGCCAGCGTCCCGCTCAGCGCGACGGATTTCTTCGGTTTTGGCGTCGTTGCGGTGCCTGACATGCGCATCATCCTTTTCTGAAAAACAGTTCGTCGAGTTTCTTTTCGTAATCGTGGTAGCCGAGGTGGGCGTACAGTTCCTCGCGGGTCTGCATCGTATCGATCACGTTGCGCTGCGTCCCATCGCGGCGTATTGCCGTATAGACGCCGAGCGCGGCCTTGTTCATGGCCCGGAATGCCGACAGCGGATACAGCGCCATCGCGACCCCGGCGGCGGCCAGCTCGTCCACGGTGAACAGCGGGGTGGCGCCGAACTCGGTGATATTGGCCAGGATGGGCACGCCGACCGCATCGGCGATCCGGCGATACATCGACAGCTCGGTGACCGCCTCCGGAAAAATCATGTCGGCGCCGGCCTCGACGCAGGCGCATGCCCTGTCGATCGCGGCCGCCAGGCCTTCACTGGCAAGCGCATCCGTTCTTGCCATGATCACGAAGCCGGGATCGGGTCGCGCATCGGCGGCAGCCCGGATCCGGTCGACCATTTCCGTACCGGGCACGATCGCCTTGTTGGGCCGGTGGCCGCAGCGTTTCTGGCCGACCTGGTCCTCGATGTGAATGGCGGCGGCACCGGCTCGGGCCATGGCACGCACCGTCCTGGCGATGTTGAAGGCGCCACCCCAGCCGGTGTCGACATCGACCAGCACAGGCAAACTCGAAACGTCCGTGATCCGGCGCACGTCGGTCAGCACATCCTCCATCGTCGTGATCCCAAGATCCGGGATCCCGCAGGAACCGGCTGCCACACCGCCGCCGGACACGTAAATCGCCTTGAAACCGGCGGCTTCGGCCAGCCGCGCATGGTAGGCGTTGATGGCGCCCGCAATCTGCAGCGGCCGTTCCGAGGCGACGGCCTCCCGGAAGCGCGTGCCCGCCGATCCGGCCGGATTCATGCCGGTGTCTCCGTGCCCACGCCGCTCTCCCCGCCCAGCATGGTCTCGACGTTGCGCTGCGAGGCGCGAACATGCCGCAGCATGAGGAACTCGGCCAGTTCACCATCGCGCTGGCGGATCGCGTCGACGATCTGTTCGTGTTCCTTGAACGCCTGCGGCACGCGTTTGCTCACCATGCCGAACTGGCAGCGGTACAGCCTGATGAGCTGGTAGAGGTCGTTGCAGTACAGGTTGATCAGACGGGAATTCTTGCTGCCCTCGAAGATGCGGAAGTGGAAATCCATGTCGCCCTGTTTCTGGAAATAGGACTGGCCGCTGCTCCGTTCTATCTGGCCGCGATGCTGAGCCAGTA
>CAYVOU010000135.1:0-5587 GCA_964453295.1 uncultured Gammaproteobacteria bacterium | reverse complement strand
TTCTTGCCGATCTGGGCGCAGGAGCCGACGGTGGCCCAGGTATCCACCATGGTGCCGGAATCGACATAGGCGCCGATGTTGACGTAGGAAGGCATGAGTACGACACCCGGTGCGACATAGCTGCCCCGGCGCGCCATGGCGTTGGGTACGACCCGCACGCCGGCGGCCGCGAATTCCGCCGCGCCGTAGCCGCCGAACTTGGTGGGCACCTTGTCGTAGTAGTTGGTGCAGCCGCCGGCCATCACCTGGTTGTCCTCGAGCCGGAAGGACAGCAGCACGGCTTTCTTCAGCCATTGATTCACCTGCCACTTGCCGTCCTTCTTCTCCGCGACTCGCAACTCACCCCGGTCCAGGCCCTCGAGGCAGCGCCCTACCGCCTGTTTCAGCGCCGGATCGGCATTGGCCGGCGTGATTTCGCCGCGTCGTTCAAAGGCTTCTTCGATGATTTTTTCCAGTGCGAGCATGAAAGCTTCCCCCTTGAAGGTAAATGTTATTTCAGATTCTTGACGTAACTGCGCAAGCGCTGCGCGGCTTCCATGCACTGCGCGAGCGGCGGCACCAGCGCGACGCGAATGCGGCCGGCGCCGGGATTATGGCCCTGTGCCTCGCGGGCGAGGAAACTGCCAGGCAGTACCAGCACGTTCTCGTGCTGGTAAAGTCCGCGGGTGAATTCGACGTCGTCCGTGGGGACTTTCGGCCACAGGTAAAACCCGGCAGGCGGTCGTTCCACATCCAGGACCGGCTTGAGTATGGGCAGCACCGCATCAAACTTCTGGCGGTATGCCTGGCGATTGTCGCGCACATGCGCCTCGTCGCGCCAGGCCGCGGCGCTGGCCGCCTGCGTGTAAAGCGGCATCGCGCAGCCGTGATAGGTGCGGTAGAGCAGGAAGTTCTTGAGGATGTTGGCGTCGCCGGCCACGAACCCGGAACGCATGCCGGGCGTGCTGGAGCGCTTGGACAGGCTGTGAAACACCAGGCAGCGGCTGAAATCCTTGCGGCCTAGACGGGCGGCCGCCTCCAGCAGTCCCAGCGGCGGCCGGGCCTCGTCCAGGTAGATCTCGGAATAGCACTCGTCGGCGGCGACCACGAAATCGTGGCGGTCGGCGAGGTCCAGCACTCTGCGGTAATGCTCGATGTCGAGAACGCTGCCCGTGGGATTGCCCGGTGAGCAAAGGTACAACAGCTGGCAGCGGTCCCAGGCCTCGGCCGGCACCTGTTCGAAATCCGGCAGGTAGTCGCCGGCCGCATCGCAATTCAGGTAATAGGGCGTGGCGCCGGCCAGCAGGGCGGCGCCCTCGTAGATCTGGTAGAACGGGTTGGGCATCATCACCAGCGCGTCGGCGCACCGCCGGTCGACAACGCATTGGGCGACGGCGAACAGCGCTTCGCGCGTGCCGTTTACCGGCAGGACGTGCAGGTCCGGATTGATGCTGCCTGCCGGAAGGTTGAAGCGCCGCAGCAGCCAGCTCGCGATCGCGCCGCGCAGGTCCTCGGTGCCGCGGGTGGTGGGATAGCGGGCCACTTCCGGCAAATGCTGAGCCAGCGTCTCGGTGACGAAAGCCGGTGTCGGATGTCGGGGTTCGCCAATCGATAAATCCAATGCCGTGCCGGCGGGCGTGCGCACGGCGGATTTCACGCGTGCAAGCCGCTCGAACGGATAGGGGTGCAAGCGGGAGAGGGCTTCGTGCATGGTCTCGGTCGGCAGGTGGAACGCAAAAAGAGCCGCGTAGTATAGGCGATACGCGTCGCCCCTCCAATTGCGCCGGCGCCGTGCGGCCGTGCCAGCGCGGGCGGATTACGGTATCCTTGGCGCCCTTTGATTTCGGCATGTTAACGAGGGACGCGGTGAGCAAGAAGATGTTGGTATTGCCCGGCGACGGGATTGGTCCGGCGATAGTGAAACAAGCCCTTAAGGTCGTGGATTGCCTGCGGGCAAAACACGGACTGCAGCTGGACTGCGAGGAGGCCCTGATCGGCGGCGCCGCCATCGATGCCACGGGCGATCCTCTGCCGGCGGAGACCCTGGCCAAGGCGAAGGCGGCGGACGTGGTGCTGCTGGGCGCGGTGGGTGGTCCGAAATGGGAACCCCTGGAGATGGCCGTGCGCCCCGAAAAGGGTCTGCTGCGCATCCGCGCCGGCCTGGGCCTGTTCGCCAACCTGCGCCCCGCCATACTGTATCCGCAGCTGGCGTCGGCTTCGACCCTGAAGCCGGAAGTGGTGGCCGGCCTGGACATCATGATCGTGCGCGAACTGACCGGCGGCATTTATTTCGGCGAGCCGCGTGGCGTGCGCACCCTGGAAAACGGCGAGCGCCAGGGTTTCAATACCCTGGTCTATAGCGAAAGCGAGATACGCCGCATCGCCAAGGTCGCCTTTGAACTGGCGATGCGCCGCCAGCGACGACTGTGCTCGATCGACAAGGCCAATGTGCTGGAGGCGACGGAGTTGTGGCGCGGCGTGGTGGATGACGTGGCGCGCGGCTATCCCGAGGTGAAGGTTTCGCATATGTACGTCGATAACTGTGCGATGCAGCTGGTGCGCAATCCGAAGCAATTCGACGTGGTCGTCACGACCAACATGTTCGGCGATATACTGTCCGATCTGGCTTCCATGCTCACCGGCTCGATAGGCATGCTGCCTTCCGCATCGCTGGACGAGAGCGCCAAGGGCATGTATGAGCCCATCCACGGTTCGGCGCCGGACATCGCCGACAAGGACCTCGCCAATCCTCTGGCAACCATCCTGTCGCTGGCGATGGCCCTGCGCTACACCTTGGATCAGCCCGCCATGGCGGCGCGGATCGAGAGCGCGGTCGGGCGGGTCCTGGACAAAGGGCTGCGCACCGCTGATATCTTCAGCGACGGCATGACGCGTGTCGGTACCGAGGCAATGGGCGACGCCGTGGTGGCCGAGTTGTAACCGACGTCCGCATGCCTGCACCGCGGGTGGTGTTGCCGCCCACCCGAAGCGCGGCCGATTTGAGGGCCGTGGATCAACGATCAAAATGGTACGGAGTTTATGAGTCGAAAGTTCAACGTTGCTGTCGTGGGTGCCACCGGTGCTGTCGGCCAAACCATGCTCGCGGTCCTGGCGGAGCGCAAGTTTCCAGTAGCCAAGCTGTACGCACTGGCCAGCCAGCGCTCGGCCGGCAAGACGGTCGAATTCGACGGCCGCGAGATCGCCGTGGAGTCCCTGGAGGATTTCGATTTTTCGAAGGTCCAGATCGGGTTGTTCTCGCCGGGCGCTTCGGTCTCCGCCGTGTACGCGCCCAAGGCCGCGGCGGCGGGCTGTGTCGTCGTCGACAATACCTCCCAGTTCCGCCAGGAGAAGGACATTCCGCTGGTGGTGCCGGAAGTCAACGCCCACGCGATCGCCGGGTTCAAGACCCGCGGCATCATCGCCAACCCGAACTGTTCGACCATCCAGATGGTGGTTGCGCTGAAACCCCTGCATGATGCCGTCGGCATCGAGCGCATCAACGTCGCGACCTACCAGTCGGTGTCGGGCACGGGCAAGGACGCGATCGACGAACTGGCCAACCAGACCGCCGCCCTGCTGAACGGCAGGCCGGCCGAAGCCAAGGTGTACCCGCGCCAGATTGCCTTCAACTGCCTTCCCCATATCGACGTTTTCATGGACAACGGCTATACCAAGGAAGAAATGAAGATGGTGTGGGAAACCCGCAAGATCATGGAGGACGAGAGCATCGAGGTGAATCCGACTGCGGTGCGGGTGCCGGTGTTCTACGGCCATTCGGAAGCGGTTCATATCGAAACCCGGGAAAAAATCAGTGCCGCGCAGGCCCGCGCCCTGCTTGAGAAGGCGCCCGGCGTGGTGGTGATGGACGAGCACAAGGACGGTGGTTACCCCACCGCTGTGACCGAAGCGGCAGGTACCGACCCGGTGTACGTAGGGCGCATACGGGAGGACATCTCCCATCCGCGTGGTTTGAACCTGTGGGTGGTGTCTGACAACATCCGAAAAGGTGCCGCAACTAACAGTATCCAAATCGCCGAAATTTTGGTAAAAGACTACTTGTAAGCTATAGTTAAGCAGTAATCATAAAGTCCGTTCGCAGGTTATTGCGGCATCTGGTAGTGGCCCAGAGGCCTGTAACTGGACAAAAAATCGCCATTTTTTCGAAACGATGGGCACTCTTTTGAAGGATCGGCAAATGAGAAGGGTACTGGTCCTGGTACTGGCCGCCTTGCTATGGGCGCCAGCGCTGGTCTGCGCCATAGGACTCGGCAACATCGAGACCCGTTCGGCACTAAACCAGCCGTTCAACGCCCGCATTCCGCTCATCCATGCGACCGCCGACGAGATCGACAGCCTCAAGGTGCAATTGGCCGATGCGGCGCAGTTCCAGCGCGCCGGCATCGATCTGACCGGTACGCTGCTGAAGCTGCGATTCAAGGTCAAGCAGGCGGGCAAAGGGCCGGACTACATCGAAATCACCAGCCACGACTCGATCCGCGAGCCGTTCCTGAACTTCCTGCTCGAGATTGACTGGCCCAAGGGCCGGCTGATCCGCGAATACACCGTACTGCTGGATCCGCCGTTCTATTCGGCGGAGGAAAAGATGGCGATACACCCCGCGGCAACGGCCGCGCCGGCGCCATTGCCCGCGGCGGTGCCGCCTCCTGCGGCGCCGTCCAGATCCACCTCTACTGCAACATCATCATCGGGCGCGGCGCCTGCCCGGACGGCGGCCGCCAGCCGCGAAGCAGGCGGACCGGTCAAAGCCGGCGACACGCTGTGGTCGCTGGCCGATCGCATGCGGCCCGACTCTTCGGTCAGCATCCAACAGATGATGCTGGCGCTGCTGCATGCCAATCCCGATGCCTTCGTGGACGGTAACGTCAACGGGCTCAAAAAGGGCTTCGTGCTGAAGACGCCCGAGCGCGGCGACATCACTTCGATTTCCCAGGAGCAGGCCCTCGCCGAGGTCCGGAAGCAATATGCGGCCTGGGAGCAGTTCCGTGAAAGCATGGCGAAGAATGTGCCGGCCCAACCCAAGGGCCCTGTGGCCCAGACCGAGGCCGGTGCGCCGGAGGCGGCTCCCGGCAGCGGCGCCGCGCCCGCGACCGACGAAGCCCACCTGAAGCTGCTGTCGGCGAAAGAGGGGGGTGCGCAGGAGGAGATTGCCCGGCAGCTGGCTGTTGCCAAGGAAACTCTCGATTCCAAGGAACAGGAAAATGCCGACCTCAAATCGCAGCTGGTCGAATCCGAACAAATCATTGAGAAATTGAAGAGCCGGGTTGCCCTGCAGGACGACCAGCTCGCCGCCTTGCAGGCCAAGTTGTCCGGGATGCAGGCTCAGCCTGAAACACCGGCACCGGAGCAGGCAAAGCCCGCGGCACCGGCGGAAACGCCACCGGCCGCCGAGCAGTCGGCACCCGCCGTTGAAGCGCCCGCGCCTGAAACCAAACCGGCGGAGATGCCGAAGCCTGCGGCGCCCGAAAAACCTGAAACCGCGGCGAGCACGCCGGCACCGGCGCCTGCGACGCCCGCCCCGGCCAAACCGGCGCCCACCGCAGCCAGGTCGATCCTGGATCAGGCGACCGATCTGGTTAATTACATCTTC
>CAYVOU010000134.1:5332-5664 GCA_964453295.1 uncultured Gammaproteobacteria bacterium | reverse complement strand
TGGCCTTTGGCGCCATCCTGCTCGGCCAGTTTCTAGAAGGCGGCCACTTCAGTTCGCTGCTGAACGGTCCCGCCATTCTCGTGGTGGGCGGCGGCACGCTCGGCGCAATCATGGTGCAGTCTCCGCCTGCCGTGTTCCTGCGCTCGGTGCGCATGATCGTCTGGTTGTTTTTCCCGCCCAAGACCGGCATGCAGGACACGCTGTCGCGCATCGTGACCTGGAGTCAGATCGCCCGCAAGGAAGGATTGCTCGGACTGGAGAAGATTGTCGAATCGGAGCCCGCGCTGTTTGCGCGCAAGGGGCTTCAACTGCTGGTGGACGGCACCGAACCG
>CAYVOU010000134.1:0-5322 GCA_964453295.1 uncultured Gammaproteobacteria bacterium | reverse complement strand
GGTGGGATTCGCCAGGACCTCTGGGTCTGGGACCTGGTGGACGGCAACGAACCGGAAACGATCCGCAAGACTCTTGAGCTTGACAGTGGCGCGCGCGAGGCCCGCGACATGCAGGCCGCCAAGGTCTACGAGGGCATGGGCGGCTATTCGCCGACCATCGGTATCATAGGCGCGGTGATGGGGCTGATCCATGTGATGGGCAATCTTGCCGACCCGAGCAAGCTCGGCGGCGGTATCGCCGTCGCCTTCGTCGCCACGATCTACGGTGTCGGCCTCGCCAACCTGTTTTTTCTCCCCGCCAGCAACAAGCTGAAATCCGTCGTGCGCGATCAAACGCTGTTCGAGGATCTGATCACCGAAGGCGTGGTCGCGATTGCCGAGGGCGAAAACCCGCGGATAATCGAAACACGCCTGCAGGGGCTGATCGCCTGAGGATTGCGGCGAGCCTGGTCGATCCGCAATGAGATCCCGGCCCGCATCCCGCTAGAGCACTCCGATGGCCCGCAGCCGACACCAGCACGAGGAGCATGAAAACCACGAACGGTGGCTGGTGTCCTATGCTGACTTCATCACGCTGCTGTTCGCATTCTTCGTGGTGATGTACGCCGTCTCGTCGGTCAACGAGGGCAAGTACCGCGTGCTGTCGGATACGCTGGAGTCGGCGTTCCAGGCCAACCGGAGCAGCTCCACCGTGACGCCGGTAGGCGAACCCGCACGCAGCCTCGTGCCCCTGCCGGGTGAGGCACTGCCCGCCGGCAAGAGCGAGAAGTCCTCCGACGCCACGACAACGGACCTCGAGGACGCGGCGGCGCAGAGCGGCAACGCCGCCGTCCGGCTCGGCAACCAGACCGAGACCCAGGATGCCGGCACGCTCACTTCCGCACTCAAAGAGAAACTGGCGCAGCTGGAATCGAAGAAGCTCATCCAGGTCACCCGTGGCGACGGCTGGGTCGACGTGGAAATGAAGAGCAACATCCTTTTCGATAGTGGCAGCGCCAGGCTGAGCACCGAGGCGCGGCCGATACTGACGAAAGTCGCCAGCGCGTTGATCGGCTTTGCCAACCCACTGCAGGTGCGGGGCTACACCGACAACCAGCCCATCAACACGGTTGCCTATCCGTCGAACTGGGAACTCTCGGCGGCGCGAGCGGCCAGCGTCGTGCACCTGTTCAGCGATCTTCATATCGATCCCAGGCGCATGTCCGCGGTGGGATACGGCGAGTACCATCCCAAGGCCGACAACGCCACGGCGGATGGCCGGCAGCAGAACCGGCGCGTGGTCATCCGCATCAGCGCCACGACGGCCGGCGTGCCGGCGCCGCACAACGGCGGCGAAGTGCCGCCACCTGCCAAGGCGCCCGCGCAAGCAGCACCGGCAGGGGCCGGCGCGCCGGCCGCGCCACCGGCTGCCGCGCCGCCGGTGGATCAGAATGTGCATGGTTCAGCAGTGCAACAGCCGGCGGCCGCGGCACCTGCCGCCGCGCCAGCGATTCAATCCGTCAAGGAATTTCCCGGAAGAGAGGGGCCGGACCAATGAGTATCTGGACTATCGCCAACCAGAAGGGCGGGGTGGGCAAAACCACGACCGCCGTGACGCTGGGCGGCCTGCTGGCGGCCGAGGGCCGCAACACGCTGCTCATCGATTTCGATCCGCACGGATCGCTGACCAGCTATTTCGGCATGGACCCGGATACGGTCGAACCGAGCGCCTATACCCTGTTCGAACGGGCCGCGGGCGGCAGCCATGTACCGCTGGCGGCAATGCTCGTCCGCACCCGGTTCCAGAACCTGTCTATCCTCCCGGCTTCTACGGCCCTGGTTTCGCTGGACCGCCAGTTCGGCGCCCGGGACGGCATGGGCCTGGTGTTGGCACGGGCGCTCAAGCAGTGGGGAACGCCGTTCGACCACGTTTTGATCGACTGCGCGCCGACATTGGGGATCCTGATGGTCAACGCGCTGGCCTCCTGCGAGCGCGTCATCGTGCCTGTCCAGACCGACTTCCTCGCCATCAAGGGCCTGGAACGACTCAACCACACGCTGGACATGATCACGCGCTCGCGCAAGTCGCCGCTGGACGTCACGGTAGTGCCGACCATGTACGACCGGCGCACGCGCGCCGCGGAAGAGGGACTGCGCTGGTTGCATGAGCACTACGCCAAGCAGGTCTGGCACGGCGTGATCCCGGTCGATACCCAGTTCCGTGAAGCCAGCCGCGCCGGGGCGCCGCTGTCGCACGTGGCTTCACGTACGGCGCGAGGCTTGCAGGCGTATGCGGCGCTGCTGGATTTTCTGCTCACCGCCGGCAAGCACGATGAATGGAGGCAGGCGATATGAAGCCGCATGCGCGCACCGGTGAGCCGACCTCTTTCCGCGATCCGCCGCTGCTCGAGCAGTCGCGGGCATTGACCCTGTACCTGGACAGCTTGTTCCGCGACGTGCCGGAGACGCCGGCACTGGAAGATACACCCGTCGTCCCGCCGCTGTTGCCGGTCGCCGAGATGCCACGTGGCGAGGAGGTGGCGCCGGTTGAAATCGCGGAACACCCGGAACCGCCAGAGCCGGGTGCGGCATTCGAAAAGACGCCGTTCACTTGCCTGCGGATAGGCATGGGGGATCTGCAACTGGCGGTACCCATGTCCTCCCTGTTCGGCATCCGCCGCCTGCCGGACAAGCCGATACGCCTGCCGGGTTCGCCACCCTGGGTGCTGGGCATGCTGGGTGGCGGCGACGAGAAGGTCCAGGTGGTCGATTTGGCGGCGCTGCTGGGAAGCAGTGGAGACGTGGACGCGACGCCGGAAGCGCCCCGCCATGCCGTGATTGTTGCAGACGGCCGCTGGGCAATTGCCTGCGACGCGGCCGGCCGCAGCCTGCGCGTCGATCCTGCCCTGGTGCGCTGGTCGGGCGGCCATGCGCGCCTGCCCTGGCTGGCCGGCATCGTCGCAGGGGAGCTTTGCACGCTGCTCGATCCGAAGGGCTTGGCGGCGTGGCTGGATCGCGCGGGAGCCGAGCCCAAGTGAATCGTGACGGCGGCGGTAAGTCCGCAATGGCACGGAGTATGCTTTTTATGGGCAGGACACAGATCCGCGACAGAGTTTTGACGGCAGACCCGGGGTCGGGTAGGCCGGGTTGACCAAATGAATCGGATAAAGAAGAGAGGAACGCTATGAGCGCAAGAGCACAGGCGCAAACCGAACAGGACCCCGTCCTGCGCTGGGTGACCTTCCGGCTGGGGGACGAGACCTACGGCATCAACGTCATGCAGGTGCAGGAAGTCCTGCGCATGACAGAAATCGCGCCGGTGCCGGGCGCTCCCAGCTACGTGCTGGGCATCGTCAACCTGCGCGGCAACGTGGTCACGGTCATCGATACGCGCAACCGCTTCGGACTGCCGCCGGTCGAGCCTGACGACGCCACCCGCATCGTCATCATCGAAACCGAAGGCCACATCATCGGCGTGCTGGTCGACAGCGTCGCCGAGGTGGTCAACCTGCAGTCTTCCGAGATCGAAACCCCTCCCAACGTCGGCAACAATGAAAGCGCCCGCTATATCCAGGGCGTTTACAGCCGCGACGGTCAGATCCTGATCCTTGTTGACGTCAACAAGCTGCTGACCACCGAGGAGTGGGGGGACGTCAGCAACCTCTAGCCGGTCATGGCGGACATACGCGAAATCAGTTCGCTGCCTCCACTGCGCCCGATCAAGCCGCACGATTCGAGGCCTGATCGCGAGAAGCAGCCGCGTAAGGAACCGCCAAGACGCGACGGTGCCGAAAGTCACGACGACGATGACCATAGGCCCACGATAGACGAATTTGCCTGAGGATACGGCCATGACCCAAGTTCTTGACATCTGGGTAACCCAACTGCCGATGCTGGGCCTGGCATTCTGTCTGGTCGTGCTGCTCCGCCAGCAGCTTCGCCTTTCGCGCCTGCAACGCCAGCTGGCGCGCCCGCAGGAAGAGGGGCGCGAATTCGCCGAATTGAAAACCAACGTTGACGCCATGCTCCGCTGTAATCGCGGCGTCAGCGACATGCTGCGCGAACATCAGCGCCAGATCCGCCAGCTGCAGTCGCGCCAGGAGGGCCTGGAACTGCAGGACAGCGGCCTCAGCCGCTATCGCCAGGCGGTGACGCTGATAGGCAAGGGGGCCGACCAGGAGGAACTGATTTCCAGCTGCGGCCTGTCCCGCGGCGAGGCCGAGCTGGTCGCCCATATCGGTCAATTGCAGCGGCGGGCCTCCTAACGCAGGATCGCCGCGGTTCCCCGGGGCGCGCCAGCGCCCGGTAAAATCCCCGCCGTCGCGGCTCTGCATTCGAGCCGGAAACGTGTACAATCGCGCCCTCCGGAGAGGTGTCCGAGTGGTTGAAGGAGCACGCCTGGAAAGTGTGTATACGGTAACCCCGTATCGCGGGTTCGAATCCCGCCCTCTCCGCCAATCATTGCAATAATGCCCCGCTTTATTGGGGGACGATTTGTCGAACGATTCCGGCCAGTCGGGCGTATGCCCCGGTGCCACCCGCAACCGCCATTCAATCGGCCATGATTGCGAGACCTGAGCGGCGACCGGCGTCTGACGAACGACCCATTGAAGTCGAGGTCGTCGTCGAAATTCCCCGCGGCAGCTTTATCAAGCGCGGCTCGACCGGCGCCGTGGATTTCATTTCGCCATTCCCATGCCCGTTCAACTACGGCTCCGTGCCCACCCATGTCGGCCTTGAAGGCGATCTGCTCGATGCCGTGGTCCTGGGTCCCCGCCTGCCCCCGGGAGCCCGTGTCCGCGTCATGGCGTGGGGTGCCGTGACGCTCACCGATCGCGGCATGCAGGACGACAAGCTGATCTGCTCGATGGTCATGCCGGACCGGACACGGCGAAGGGGGGTGCTGGCGTTCTTTCGCTTCTATGCCGCGTGCAAGAGCATGCTGAACCTGTGGCGAAGACGTCCAGGCCGTAACGCCTGCGAGGGATGGTGCACGGCCGCCCACGCAATAGGACGCGCGCGGCCGCGCGGCAAGGATTGGGCAGGCCCGCCCGTCGAATTCTAATCGACGCACGAGGCAAGTCGGGTGCCGACCAGCGAAGTGGTAGGTCTCGCCGGAATGATCTGAACGCAACGCCGGGATCGGACGTCCGTCGCGCGAGACTCATGCGCAGCCGGCGTGCCGTTCAGGGATGTTTGGTCGTTGACCCTTTCTCGCGGATGTCCGGGCTGCGAACGACATCCACCACCGTCATGGCCACACCGCCAACGGCCATTAATATCGCAAGCGCTTCGAGAATCAGGCCCGACCTGTCGAATCCGATAACCGACAGGGCCATGCCG
>CAYVOU010000133.1:0-5689 GCA_964453295.1 uncultured Gammaproteobacteria bacterium | reverse complement strand
CATGACCTTGTATTCGAAGGTGGTGAGTTCAACCGGTTCGTCATTGAGCTGCAGCTGCTGCGCGGAGGTATTAAGAGACAGCGGACCGCAGCGCAGGATCGATTCCGACCAGCCGGCGGCGCGTCGCACCAGGGCGCGCAAACGGGCTACCAGTTCCTCCATGTGGAACGGCTTGACCAGATAGTCGTCGGCGCCGGTCTCCAGCCCCTGCACTTTGTCCTGCCAGCTGCCGCGCGCGGTGAGGATCAACACCGGAAAGCTGTGCCCGGCTTTGCGCCAGCGCTTGATCACGTCGGTGCCGACGATGTCAGGCAGCCCGATGTCGACCACCGCCACGTCCACCGGGTATTCCGTTCCCATGAACAAACCGTCCTGGCCGTTGGCGGCCGCATCGACCGCGTAGCTTTGCGAACGCAGGTGAGCGGCGATCTGCTCGCGCAGTGCGGTTTCATCCTCGACGATCAGAACGCGCATGGGCGTTTGCGCCGCCGGCTCAGCGGCCCTGCTCCGCCGTCACCGGCACGATCCGTATGCTGCCGTCCGGCATCAGTACCTTGACCAGGTAGACCGGACCGCCACCGGCTTCGCTCCAGTCGACGCCGAGGACACGGCCGCCCGTCTGCCGTCGCGCCACGGCGGCCGCTTCATCGGCGCTGCTTGCGGCCTGAGCAAGGCGCAGCGGCGCTCCCGCCACCGGCTGCGCCGCGGCCAAGGCAAGCAAAAACGCCATCGAGAGGGATTTCAGGACGGTCACGCGGCTATCCTAGCATGGGGTGCTGAATATGCACTGAACGCGCCGCCACCGCGCTTTTCAGTCGCTGACGGCGCGATCATGCTGCAGCGACGGAATCATGCGCCGCGTCTCGGCGACCCGCGCCACCTCCACCTCGGCAATGATGTAGCCGGGTTCGTCGTCGCCCTCGGCCAGCACGTTGCCCCAGGGGTCGATTACGAGCGAATGACCGAAGGTCGCCCGGCCCCAGGACCGGACGCCGCATTGCCCCGGCGCAATCACGAAGCTGCCGGTTTCGATGGCGCGGGCCCTAAGCAGTACGTGCCAATGCGCCTGGCCGGTGGTGCGGGTGAACGCCGCCGGCACGCTCAGGAACTGAGCGCCGGCCTGTGCCAGCCGCCGATAGAGGTAAGCGAAACGAACATCGTAGCAGACCGTCATGCCCAGCCTGCCCCATGGAATGTCGGCGACGACGGCGCGGTCGCCGGGCTCAACCGTGGCGGACTCCCGATAACTCTCGCCGTGCTTCAGTGCGACGTCGAACAGATGGATCTTGTTATAACGCGCAACGACCTCGCCCTCGGCGCTGAGCAGATAGGAACGGTTATTGACCCGGCCCGAGGGAAGCTTGATGGCCAGCGAACCAAGCAGCAGCCAGACCTTGAGTTCGACGGCAAGCTCGCGATACGCCTCGAGTACGGGGTGGCCCTCTTCGGGCGACGACGCCGCCAGCAGTTCCTGGTCGTTTGGCGCGATGAAGGAGAAATACTCCGGCAGGCACACGAGCTGGGCCCCGTCCTCGGCCGCGGCACGGCTCAGGGCCAGCGTTTCCTCGATATTGCGGTCGAGTCCGTTGCCGGCGCAGTTCTGAACGCAGGCCACCTTGAAGCTCAAGCTCATCGCCCTTTTTCCTCCGCTTGCGCCATCGCGCCCCGGTCATCCGCCTGCCATGCTAAAGGTCCGGGCGCCCCCTGGAAAGCCGCCCATGTCGTCCCTGACTTCAGAGCAGGGGGCTGGCACCGACCACGATGCCGTCCTCGTCCGAGTAAAGATGTTCCCCGGGACGGAAGGTCACGCCGGCAAAGGTGACCGGGATATCACGATCGCCGGCGCCTTTCTTCACGCTCTTGCGCGGCTGCGTGTTGAGCGCCTTGATGCCGATGTCGATAGCCGCCAGTTCCACCGAGTCACGTATGCAACCGTAGACCACGATACCGGCCCAGTTGTTCTTCTTGGCCAGTTCTCCCAGGTTGCCGCCGACCAGGGCGTAACGCGTCGAACCGCCGCCGTCGACGACCAGCACGCGCCCCTGGCCCGGCTCTTCCAGCACCGCGCGCACCAGCGCGTTGTCCTCGTGCAGTTTCAGCGTGGTAATGGGGCCACTGAAGCGCGCCAGGCCGCCGTAGCTGCGAAACAACGGTTCGGCGACCTGCACCTCGTTTTCATGGGCATCGTAAAGATCGGCGGTCACGAAGCTCATCGCGTCTTTCCTTTCTTGCTGATGTTGCGGGTTAGCAGTCGGTAACACTCCGGGCGCCGATCCGCCAGCAGATCGTTGCGCGCCGTGATCATCTTGTCGCGCGCCTCGGCCGGATCGATCACGGTCACGAACAACGCGTCGCGCTGCGAGGCAGCGCGCCGGATCAGCTTACCACCCGGCGCCACAATCTGGCTGCGCCCGGTGAAGCGCAATTCGCCGTGGGGACGCTTGTCGGCGCCGTAGCGGTTGGTAGTGACGGCGAAGACGCGGTTTTCCAGACAGCGGCTCAGCATGGTCTGCTGGCACCAGGCCAGCACCAGGTTGGAAGGATGGCACAACACCTCGGCACCCTGCAGCGCCAAGCTGCGTGCGACTTCCGGGAAGGCCCAGTCGAAACACACCATCATGCCGATGCGGGCGCCTTTCACCTTCTGTACCGACAATGGCACATCGCCGGGATCGAAGCAGCTCTTCTCGTTGTTGAACAGGTGCAACTTGCGGTAGACGTGCACCAGTCCCTTGGGCCCAACCAACAACGCGCTGTTGAACACTTTGTCGCGTCGGCGCTCGGCAAAGCCGGTCACCAGGTGCAGTTTCCTGGCCTTGCACAGGGCGGCGAGCGCATCCACGGTGGTGGAGCGTCGCGGATCTTCCGCCAGAGCCAGGGTTTCGGCGCGATCCTTGAAATGGTAGCCGGTGAATGCGAGCTCCGGCAGCACGATCAGGTCCGCGTCGGCGTCCGCCAGGGCGTCAACGACCTTGCGCAGATTGGTGCCAACCTCGCCGAAGCGCGGCCGGAACTGGTAGTAACCGACTTTCAGCATGTCATTTCTTCTTCTTGCGGGGTCGCTGCCATTTGTCCACGGTGAACTGTGCCACCCGGCTCAAGGTCAGCTTGCGCGGCGGTGCGTCGCGGGTGACTGTGGCACCGGCACCGATGGTGGCGCCGTCGCCGACCTTCACCGGCGCCACCAGCTGGGTGTCGGAACCGATGAAGACGTCGTCGCCGATGACAGTGCGATGCTTGTTGGCGCCGTCGTAGTTGCAGGTGATCGTGCCGGCGCCGATATTGCAATCACGCCCGATATCGGCGTCACCGATGTAGGTCAGATGGTTGACTTTCGAGCCCTTGCCGACCACGGCCTTCTTGATCTCCACGAAGTTGCCGACGTGCGTGTCCTCCGCCAGTTCGGCCTCCGGCCGCAGCCGCGAGAACGGCCCGATGCGCGCCGCCCGGCCGACCTTGGCGTCCTCGATGACACAGTTCGCCAGGATCTCGACCTCGTCGCCGACAATGGCGTTGCGGATCACGTTGTTGGGTCCGATGCGGACGCCACTGCCTATCCTGACCCGGCCCTCGATCACGACGTTGACGTCGATGAACACGTCCGTCCCGATTTCGAGGTCTCCGCGCAGGTCGAAGCGCGCCGGGTCGGCGAGGGTAACGCCCTGCCGCATCAAGTGCAGCGCCTGCATGGTCTGGTAATAACGTTCCAGCTCGGCAAGCTGGACGCGATCGTTCACGCCCTTGACCTCGAACGGCGAGCCCGGCGACACGGTGCGAACCTCGAGACCCTCGTCCACCGCCATGCCGATAATGTCGGTAAGGTAGTACTCCTTCTGCGCATTGCGGTTACGAAGGCGGTTCACCCATCTGTCGAGGCGCACCGCGGACACCGCCAGCATGCCAGTATTGACCTCGCGGATCGCGCGTTCGGCGTCGGTCGCATCCTTGTGCTCGACAATGCGCTGAACCTGTCCGCGGGAATCGCGCACGATGCGGCCATAGCCGTCCGGGTCAGGGAGTTCGATGGTGAGCAGGCCCATGCTGCCGCGCCCGGCGGCCGCGACCAGTGTTTCCAGCGTCTCGGGCGTGATGAGGGGCACGTCGCCGTAGAGGATCAAAACGGTGTCGCGCGGCCTGACCCCGGGCATGGCCTGCAGCACCGCGTGTCCGGTGCCGAGTTGGCGCTTCTGTTCCACCCAGTCCGCCTTCAGGTGCGACAGACCGTCCCTGACCCGGCGGCCGCCATGACCGTAGACTATTTGTATGCGCGCACCGCGGAGCTGTGAGGCCGTCCGGTAGACGTGCTCAAGCAGCGGCAATCCCGCCAGCGGATGCAATACCTTAGGCAGCTGCGAGCGCATGCGCGTGCCCTGCCCCGCCGCAAGAATGATGATACTCAGACCCATCGTCGATCTCCTCGCGGGCCGCCACCAGGGGACTGCTGCCCCCCGGATTGCCTCGCGCCAAGAAAAAGGGCGATGACTCGCGTCATCGCCCCCGGATTCTACTTCAACCGCAGGCAGCGCCACGCCCGGGGCAAGCTAGCGAAGCGACCGATCAGCGCCTCCGTTCACGAAGCCGCTGGATGGCGCGCAATTGCGCCGCCAGTTCGGCGTACTCGGCCTGCACCTTGGCGTAATCGATCTGGGAGCTGCGATCCTTGAGCTGCTCCTCGGCCGCCTGCTTGGCCTTGAGGACGGCCGCCTCGTCAAGATCGTGGGCCCGCAGGGCGGTGTCGGACAGCACGGTCACCATCTTGGGCTGCACTTCGAGTAGTCCGCCTGAAACGTAGAAGGCCTCTTCCTCGTCGTTGCCAAGCTTGACTCGTACCTCACCCGGGGCAAGACGGGTGATGAGCGGCGTATGGCCGGGCATGATGCCCACCTCACCCATGACGGCCGGGGCAAGCACCATCTCCACCTCACCGGAGTAGATGGACTTTTCGGCACTGACGATATCGACGTGTAGGGTTGCCATGTTTATCATGCATCTTGAGCTTAATTCAGGGTCTTGGCTTTCTCGACGGCGTCGTCAATCGTGCCGACCATGTAGAACGCCTGCTCCGGCAGGTGATCGTATTCGCCGGCGACGATGGCCTTGAAGCCGCGGATGGTTTCCTTCAGCGGCACGTACTTGCCCGGGGCGCCGGTGAACACTTCGGCGACGAAGTAGGGCTGCGACAGGAAGCGCTGGATTTTGCGGGCGCGGGCAACGGCGAGCCTGTCTTCTTCGGACAACTCGTCCATGCCCAGAATGGCGATAATGTCGCGCAGTTCCTTGTAGCGCTGCAACACGCCCTGTACCGAACGGGCGACGTCGTAGTGTTCCTGCCCCACCACCAGCGGATCGAGCTGGCGGCTGGTGGAGTCCAGGGGATCGACGGCGGGATAGATACCCAGCTCGGCAATCTGGCGGGACAGCACGACGGTCGCGTCCAGGTGGGCAAAGGTTGTCGCCGGCGACGGGTCGGTCAAGTCGTCGGCGGGCACGTACACGGCCTGGATCGAGGTGATCGAGCCGGTGCGCGTGGAGGTGATGCGCTCCTGCAACCTGCCCATTTCCTCGGCCAGGGTCGGCTGGTAGCCCACCGCCGATGGCATGCGGCCCAGCAGCGCCGACACTTCGGTTCCGGCCAGCGTAAAGCGGTAGATGTTGTCGACGAAGAACAGCACGTCGCGGCCTTCGTCGC
>CAYVOU010000132.1:3801-5700 GCA_964453295.1 uncultured Gammaproteobacteria bacterium | reverse complement strand
CCGCGCGCGCCGGAACGAAACGTCACCTCCGCTGCCCAGGCCGACGCCGCCCGCGGATTCGTCGAAGGAAGAACCCTTCGTCCCCGCCGGCGTGCATCCACAGTCCGAGGCCACCTGAACGCGCCCCGTCATCCCTTTATCCGTACCGACAGGAGATCCTGCCCATGTCCGATACCGTGGTGCTGTCCGTTGAAGACCTGACCGTCTCCTTTGACGGTTTCAAAGCCGTGGACGGCCTCAATCTCTACGTGGATCGCAACGAGCTGCGCGTCGTGATCGGCCCCAACGGCGCCGGGAAGACCACGCTGCTCGATCTGATCTGCGGCCGCACCAAGGCCACCAGCGGCAGCATCCAGTTCAAGAACCATGAGCTGACCAAACTGGCCGAACACAAGATCGTTCGCGCCGGCGTGGGGCGCAAGTTCCAGAATCCGTCAATCTACGAAAACCTGAGCGTCTTCGAAAACCTGGAGATTTCCTTTCCCCGCGGCCGCAGCGTGTTCGGCTGCCTGAAATTCAAGCGGACCCCGGACGTCGTCGAACGGGTGAAAGCGGTGGCCGAGGAGATCTACCTCCAAGAGCACCTCGACCAGCGCGCGGAGTTCCTGAGCCATGGCCAGAAGCAATGGCTGGAAATAGGCATGTTGCTGATCCAGGACCCGGAACTGTTGATGCTGGACGAACCGGTCGCCGGGATGAGCGTGGCCGAACGCAAGCAGACGGCGGACCTGCTTAAAAAGATATCGAACAACCGGTCGGTGATCGTTATCGAGCACGACATGGAGTTCGTGAAGACCATCGCCCATAAGGTGACCGTGATGCACCAGGGCAAGGTGCTCGCCGAGGGTCCGATGGAGATGGTACAGGCGGATCCCAAGGTCGTCGAAGTCTACCTCGGACACTGATCCCGACGCCGCCAACCCTTGTTCGTTTCAGGAGAACCGACATGTTCGAAATCAACGACCTGACCGTGAGCTACGGCCAAAGCGAGGTCATCCACCAGGTGGGATTTTCCGCCGGCGAAGGCGAAATCGTCGCATTGATGGGTCGCAACGGCATGGGCAAGACGACCTTGTTCAAGTCGTTGATAGGCATCCTGCCCAGCGGCACCGGATCAATAAAGGTGGCAGAAACGGAGCTGGCCGGGCTCCCGAGCTACAAGCGCGTGCACAAGGGGCTGGCGTTCGTACCCCAGGGCCGCATGATATTTCCGATGCTTTCGGTGCTCGACAATATCCGCACCGGGCTGAAAGGACGCCGCGACACGATTCCCGACGAGATCTTCTCCCTGTTTCCGGTGCTGTTCGAGATGCGCGACCGCAAAGGCGGAAATCTTTCCGGCGGACAGCAGCAGCAGCTCGCGATCGCCCGCGCGCTGGTCACCAATCCCAAGGTGCTGCTGCTCGACGAACCGACCGAGGGGATCCAGCCATCGATCATCAAGGACCTTGCCAAGGTGCTCAAAGAGATCCGCCGGCTCCGGGATCTCACCATTGTGGTCTCGGAGCAGGTATTGAGTTTCGCCCTGGACGTTGCCGACCGGCTGCTGGTCATTGAGAAGGGCCAGATCGTCGACGAGGTCTCGCGCGACAAGGCCGACGCCGCCAAGCTCGGCCAGTATTTATCGGTGTAGACGCCGTGCCGTTCCGCTACATCCAAATCTGAAACTTTATCCTACAGGCAAACAGGAGCTGACAATGCCAAACACCCTAATCAAAGTTGACCTGTCGCAATCGCCCTACGACAACGACATGGTCCACAACCGCTGGCACCCGGACATCCCGATCACGGCGTGGGTCAAACCTGGCGACGATTTCATCATCGAAACCTACGACTGGACGGGCGGCTTCATAAAGAACAACGATTCCGCCGACGACGTCCGCGACATCGACCTCACCA
>CAYVOU010000132.1:0-3791 GCA_964453295.1 uncultured Gammaproteobacteria bacterium | reverse complement strand
CAACCGCGTCGACGCGTTCCTTTTGTTCAAGGCGCTGAAGCCTTCTGACATCGACCTCACCATCGTGCATTTCCTGAGCGGTCCGGTCGGGGTCGAGGGGGCCGAGCCCGGTGATCTGCTGGTCGTCGACCTCCTCGACGTGGGAGCCAAGCCCGAAAGCCTCTGGGGCTTCAACGGCTTCTTCTCCAAGCAGAATGGCGGCGGGTTCCTCACCGATCATTTCCCGCTGGCGCAGAAATCGATCTGGGACATCAGCGGCATGTTCACCCACTCCCGCCACGTGCCCAACGTCAGCTTCGCCGGCCTGATCCACCCCGGCCTGATCGGCTGCCTGCCCGATCAGAAACTGCTAGACACCTGGAACGAACGCGAGAACGCGTTCATCGCCACCGATCCCGATCGCGTGCCGCCGCTGGCCTGCCCGCCTTTCGCCGCGACGACGCATGCCGGACGCGCGACCGGCGACGCCAAGGCCAAGGTGGCCGCGGAAGGCGCACGCACCGTCCCGCCACGAGAACACGGCGGCAACTGCGACATCAAGGATCTCTCGCGCGGCTCACGGATTTACTTCCCTGTCTACGTCAAGGGCGGCGGCTTGTCCATGGGCGACCTGCACTTCAGCCAGGGCGACGGCGAGATCACCTTCTGCGGCGCGATCGAAATGGCCGGTTGGCTGCACCTGCGCGTCAACGTGATCAAAGGCGGCATGGCCAAGTACGGCGTCAAGAACCCGATCTTCAAACCCAGTCCGATCACGCCCACCTACAACGACTACCTGATCTTCGAAGGCATCTCGGTCGACGAAGCCGGCAAGCAGCACTACCTGGACGTGCATATCGCCTACCGTCAGGCCTGCCTCAACGCGATTGAATACCTGACCAAGTTCGGCTACACGCGGGCCCAAGCCTATTCCATTCTCGGCACCGCGCCCTGCCAGGGCCACATCAGCGGCGTCGTCGACATACCCAACGCCTGCGCGACATTGTGGCTGCCCACCGAGATCTTCGACTTCGACGTGATGCCGAACGCCACCGGCCCGGTCAAGCACGTCAAGGGCGGCATCGACATCCCGATGTCGCCAGACAAGTGATCGGAGGGCGCCATGCCGACCTATGAATACGAATGTGCCCGCTGTGGTGCTTTCGAGGCTTTCCGGCCGGCGAAGGAGTACCGCGAACCGCAACCCTGCCCGGATTGCGGTTCGCCCGCTCCTCGGGTGGTCTTGAGCGCTGTGGCCGTCTCCGACATGCCGGCCGCGGCCCGCAAAGCCCACGCCGTCAACGAGCGCAGCGCCCATGCGCCGAAGACCTCGGCGCAACTCCGGCACGGCCGGGGCTGCAGTTGTTGCGGAAACGGCAAAAACAATACGGCCGGTGCCGCGAGCGAAAACAAAAGCTTCCCCAATAAGCGTCCCTGGATGATCAGCCACTAAACCGGCGGGACGGGATCGGTCTGTATCGCCGCTCCCGTCCCGCCGCCGACGTTCCGGACGCGGCCACCTGCCGGCCACCCCAAAACCGTCCCACTTCGGTAAACTGTGCGCCATTTGCGGCGCCGTCGCCGCAACCCCCGTGTTTTGACAACCCGTCGAGGTGAACAGCGGTGACGCCAGCATGAATACAGCCACTTCCGTCGCAATGCCCGTCAGGGCCCTGCTCGCCCTGCTGATGCTGCTGGCGACCGCATCGGCCGCCGCGGACCCCATCCTCGTCAAACGCGCCGACGGCGCCGACGTGCAACTGGAAGTGTATGCGCCCGAAGCCGGGGATTGCGCGCCGCTGGCGCTGATCTCCCCCGGCGCGGGCAGTACCGAAAAGGGCATGCGTTATCTGGCCAAGGCGCTGCGCAAGTCGGGCTGGCTGTCGGCGGTGATGGGTCACAAGGAAAGCGGTCCGGAGGCCCTGCATGACGACATTACGGCGGCGGGCCTGCGCGGCGGGCTGCTGAAACTGACGTCAACGCCGTCAGCCTACCGCGCCCGGCTGATGGACATCGCCGCGACACTGAAATGGGCGGACTCCGCCTGCCCGACCCGTTTCAAGGTGCTCATCGGCCATTCCATGGGCGCCGCGACCGTGATGATTGAAGCCGGGGCCCGCAATAAACTCGGCGTCAGCGGCGAGGATCGATTCGACGCCTATGTCGCGCTGTCGCCGCAGGGTCCCGGGGCAATTTTCCCCGCGCAGGCGTGGGCCTCGATCCACAAGCCGATGCTGATCCTGACCGGCACCGGCGACAAGGCACTCGAAGGCGACTGGCGGACGCGCACCCTGCCCTTCGAATCCCTGCCGCCCGGCTGCAAATGGCTGGGAATCATCGACGGCGCCAGCCACATGAACTTTGCCGGTAGCGGATTCTCTTGGCACGTCGAGAAAACGGTGCTGCGTCTGATCGACGCCTTCCTCGCCGGCGCCCGCGCCGGACAGTGCGTGCCGCCGTCTACCGAAAAAGACGTCACGCTGCGAACCAAGTAACAGACCCCTGCCGCAAACGTCGACCGCCTGCTGCTCAGGTCTTGGGCGGTTCGCCGCCTTGGGTGAACACCGGAAAAGGCGTGACGTTGGAGCTGCCGCCGGCATCGGTGATCTTGCCGTGGCCTTCTTTCTCGACTTCGTCGATCCGTATGACGGAATGGATGGGAAGGTAGGTGCGCGTAACCCCCTTGAATTCCGACTTCAGGTGTTCCTCCGAGGGGTCCAGCACGAGGGTGGAGCGACCGCCGAACACCAGTTTCTCGACCTCGATGAAACCCAGCATCGGGCTGGATCCCACCCCGCGGGCGAAAATTTCATAAATCTTGCCTTGGTTCTGGAAGATGATCTTGAAGGTTCGCTGGCTCATGTCACCGCGTTTCGTGTTTAGTTTGACCTGGCGCGGATGTTAACCGGCCCAGGCAGTCGGCGATAGTGCCTGCCGGCGGCATCCCGGTACTTGGCGGGCGCGGTTAATACCCGGTTCAGCCGTTACGGCGATAATGCGCCATGCGGGCGGGTGTCACCCCGACCCTTGCCGTCATCCGCGCAGCTGTCTAGAGTACCCGCATTGGCGGAACGCCGACGCGGATGCCGGCCGTGAAGCTGCGGAACGAGGCCGGGAGACAGGATACCGGCGGCTTAATATCGAGGAAATCAATGTTCAAGTTAACGGGAATCTTGGCGATTTTTTGCATTGCCACCCTGCCACTGACGGCTGCGGCGGAATGCAAAACGGGACAGAGCGGCAACAGCGGCGAAACGGTAGGCACGCTGCTGGGCGCGGCGGTCGGCGGCTTCATCGGTTCGCAATTCGGCCACGGCGCGGGCAACACCGTCGCCATCGGAGCCGGCGTCCTGGCCGGCGGCCTGTTGGGCAACAGGCTGGGCGCGCAGCTCGACTGCAAGGATCAGCAGTACCACGCCGAAACCGCCCAGAAAGCGTTCGAGACCGAACCCACGGGCACCACCGCGACCTGGTCCAATCCCGATACCGGTCACGCCGGCTCAATCACGCCGACCAAGACCTACCAGACTGCCAGCGGCACCAACTGTCGCGATTTCACCCAGACCGTCGAGGTCAACGGGCAGAAACAGGACGGCCAAGGCACCGCCTGCCGGCAACCCGACGGCACCTGGAAAATCGTCAGTAATAAATGAAGGGACCGGAGGAAAAAGGCGGGCAGCGCCGGTACGTCAAATTACCAGCCAAGTGAGCGCTGAGCGGACTCGCCGGCGGATCCGCACCAGTGCCCGACAACAATAAGCGACCTGCATGCAGCAAACCATCACCGCCCTCATTCTGCTGCTCGCGAGCAC
>CAYVOU010000131.1:0-5703 GCA_964453295.1 uncultured Gammaproteobacteria bacterium | reverse complement strand
GCCGGGCTGGCCGTGGTGAGGTCGCGATGCCCCCGCGGTGTCCACCGCCGCAGCGCTTCAACGCCCGCGGGTTGAGGCGGGACCCCTGCGCGGCTATAATTCCGCCCCGCTTCGAGGAGCGCTGCAGCGTTGCCAAAATAACGTCAGGCTCGGAGCGCTTCACTGAAAATTCCTGCAACGGCGCTCGCAAACTTCTGACTGATAAAGGAGGGCGCGAGATGAGCGCTGTAATTCAATCCAAAGATTTCTCCGATTTTAAAGTCGCCGATCTCAAGCTGGCCGATTGGGGCCGCAAAGAGATCGCCATCGCCGAGACCGAAATGCCCGGTCTAATGGCCATTCGCGAAGAATACGCCACCGAGCAGCCCCTGCGCGGTGCCCGCATCGCCGGTTCGCTGCACATGACCATCCAGACCGCCGTTCTGATCGAAACGCTGAGGGCGCTGGGTGCCGAAGTC
The DNA here is from genome assembly GCA_964453295.1 of uncultured Gammaproteobacteria bacterium. Taxonomy (GTDB): domain Bacteria; phylum Pseudomonadota; class Gammaproteobacteria; order JAJPIJ01; family JAJPIJ01; genus CAYVOU01. The sequence continues at coordinate 5,245 of CAYVOU010000131.1, read as the reverse complement.
CGCTGGGCGTCCTGCAACATCTATTCGACCCAGGACCATGCCGCCGCCGCCATTGCCGCGACCGGCACGCCGGTATTCGCGGTCAAGGGCGAAACCCTGGTCGAGTACTGGGAGTACACCCATCGCATCTTCGAGTGGCCCAACGGCGAGCATGCCAACATGATCCTGGACGACGGCGGCGATGCGACTCTGCTGTTGCACCTGGGCGCCCGTGCCGAGAAGGACGACTCCTGCATCAGCCATCCGTCCAGCGAAGAGGAAACGGCGTTGTTCGCCGCCATCAAGGCGAAGCTGGCCAAGGAATCGACCTGGTACTCCACCCGGCTGGCCAAGATCCAGGGCGTGACTGAAGAGACGACCACGGGTGTACACCGTCTTTACCAGATGCACGAACGCGGCGAGCTGAAATTTCCGGGTATCAACGTCAACGACTCGGTGACCAAGTCGAAGTTCGACAATCTTTACGGTTGCCGCGAGTCGCTGGTCGATGGCATCAAGCGCGCCACCGACGTGATGGTGGCCGGCAAGGTCGCCCTGGTCTGCGGCTACGGCGACGTGGGCAAGGGTTCGGCACAGGCGTTGCGCGCGCTTTCGGCGCAGGTGTGGGTCACCGAGGTCGATCCGATTTGCGCCCTGCAGGCGGCGATGGAAGGCTACCGCGTGGTCACCATGGACTATGCTTGTGAGCATGCCGATATTTTCGTGACCTGCACCGGCAACTTCCACGTCATCACCCACGACCACATGGCGAAGATGAAAGACCAGGCCATCGTCTGCAACATCGGTCACTTCGACAACGAAATCGATGTCGCCGGCCTGGAAAAGTACGAGTGGGAGGAAATCAAGCCGCAGGTGGATCACGTCATTTTCCCGGATGGCACGCGTATCATTCTGCTGGCCAAGGGACGGCTGGTGAACCTGGGCTGCGCCACCGGCCATCCGAGCTACGTCATGTCGAGTTCGTTCGCCAATCAGACCATCGCGCAAATCGAACTGTTCACCCAGCCGGAAAAATATCCGGTCGGTGTCTACGTGCTGCCGAAGCATCTGGATGAGAAAGTCGCTCGCCTGCAGCTTAAGAAGCTCAATGCGCAGCTGAGCGAGCTGACCGACGTGCAGGCCCGCTACATCGGCGTGCCGAAGGAAGGTCCATACAAGCCGGAGCATTACCGCTATTAATCCCGCGCGCACGCCCGGCGGCGGCGACGCGCAGCATTCGCGTCGCGTCGCGCCGGCCGCGGCGCAAGGAACCGCAACCGATTGCCGTGCGTTCCCGCTTCAGGCGGGAGCGCATGGCGTCTTTCCGGCGCCGGACTTCGATTGCCGGCGGACGGTGTCCTGAATCTATTGTCGGACAAGAGTCATCGACGGGCATCGTAAGCGCACAATCCGTTCCATCGTGGACCTGACCCACATATTGCAGGAGCACACACCATGACCCCCGCAAGCCGTGCACCTCATTCCGCACCGCTATTGAGTTTCGAATTTTTTCCGCCGCGCACGCCTGAGGCGGTGGGCAAGCTGCAGACCACGCGGGATCGCCTCGCCAAGCTCAAGCCCGCCTATTTCTCTGTCACTTTCGGTGCCGGCGGCAGCACCCGCGAGCTGACTTTCGAAACCGTCATCAACATCCGCAAGGCCACCGGGATCGAAGGCGTGCCGCATATTTCCTGCATCGGTTCGCCGTTGAAGACGATCAGCGAGGTGCTGAACCAGTACAAGGAAGCCGACATCCATCGTGTGGTCGCGTTACGCGGCGACATGCCTTCGGGCACGACCGGCTACGGCGAACTGCGCTACGCTAACGAGCTGGTCGCTTTCATCCGCAAGGAAATGGGGGACACTTTCAAGATTGAAGTCGCGGCCTACCCCGAGTTTCATCCTCAGGCACCCACCGCGACGGAGGACATGAAGAACTTCGAACGCAAGGTCAAGGCGGGGGCCGACGGCGCGATCACGCAGTATTTTTATAATCCCGACTCCTATTTTCGATTTGTCGATGAATGCGAAAAGCGCGGCATCACCATTCCCATCACCCCCGGTGTCATGCCCATCACCAATTGCACACAGCTCGTGCGTTTTTCCGATGCCTGCGGCGCGGAGATCCCGCGGTGGATACTCAGGCGACTGCGGGATTTCGGCGACGATCGCATTGCGATCCGGAATTTCGGCATAGAAGTCACCACCGATCTCTGTTCGCGCCTGCTGGAAGGCGGCGCGCCGGGTCTGCACTTTTACACCATGAACATGGCCGAAGCTTCCGAGGCCATTTGCAAGGATCTCAGCTTCGGCACCGACCGCGCCACCTAGACAACGGGAAGCCCCGGCGTTTCTTAAGGTCCGCGGTTTGTAGCGTCGATGCCGGCGCGACACCGACACTTGGTTGATTCCGCGATTTCGCCCATCCTGCAACGCTGGTTGCCCGGCGGCAGCGATAGGCGTATTTTGGCGAGCCAGTGAGCAAGGGTAATCTCGACATGGGCGCCCATGACTCCGCGTCACCGCATGCGGCGGAATCGCGCGTCGGTCTGTTGTTGATCGACGACGACGAACTCATCGTCGAGTCCCTGCGTTTTGTTCTCGAAGACAGTTACACCGTGCACAGCGCCGGCAACCGTGCCGAAGCGAAATTGCTGTTGCACAAACTCAAGCCGGCACCATCCATCGCCCTGGTCGATCTCGGCCTGCCGCCGACACCGCATTCGCCTGAAGAGGGTTTCGCGCTGATCGAGGAACTGCTGGCCTTCAATCCATCCATGAAAATACTGGTGCTGTCCGGGCAGAGCGCGCGGTCGAACATCCAACACGCTCTGACCCTGGGTGCCGTCGATTTCATTCCCAAGCCCTGCGACGCGCTGCTGCTCAAGGCGCGTCTGCAGCACCAGAGGATGATCCTGGAGGCCGAACAGCCGGCGGCGGCGCCCGCCTCCGAGCGCATGCTGGGCGACAGCGCCGCGATGGAAACGCTGCGCGCGCTGGTCCGCCAGTTCGCGGATTCGCCGTTTCCCGTCCTGATAGAAGGCGAATCGGGCAGCGGCAAGGAACTGGTGGCGGAGGCGCTGCATGGCCAGAGTGAACGGGCGTCGCAACCGTTCGTGGCCGTCAATTGCGCGGCGATTACGCCGGACCTGCTCGAGGCGCAGCTCTTCGGCCACACCCGCGGCGCCTTCACCGGCGCGGACACCGCCCGCGGTGGTTTCTTCGAAGAGGCCGGGCGTGGCACGCTGCTGCTGGACGAGATCGGCGAGTTTCCGTTGTCGTTGCAGCCCAAGCTGTTGCGCGTGCTGGAAAATGGCGAGTATTACCGCATCGGCGAGACCGAACCGAGGCGGGCAGAGGCACGAGTGCTGACGGCGACCAACCGCGACCTGCGCGAGGAGGTACGTGCCGGCCGCTTCCGCCAGGACCTTTATCACCGGCTCAGCGTGCTGAGCATTCGGGTGCCGCCGCTGCGCGAACGCGGCGACGACTGCCTGTTGCTTTTCGATGCGTTCCGGCGGCTCTATGCCGCAAAGGCGCCGGCGTTCACCATGAGCGAGGAGGCCTGCGAGCGACTTCGCCACTACGGCTTCCCCGGCAACGTGCGCGAGTTGCGCAACATCGTCATCCGATTTAGCGCCAAATATCCCGGGCGCGTCGTCGGCATTCGCGATCTGCAGGCGGAACTGGAGACCGACATCGGGGCGCATGGTGGCGACGATGGCGAGCTTGAAGCCGCCGCGGCCGAAGCGATCCAGGGCCGGGGTTTTGTCCTCGACGATGCGCTGGGCGATTGGGAACGGCGCTACATCCAGGCTGCACTACGCCTCGCCGGCGGCAACCTCAGCAAAGCGGCGAGAACACTGGGCATGAACCGCACCACGCTCTACAGCCGCCTGCAGCGGCTGGGTATCCATACCAGCGACTGAACAGCGAGCGACACGAACGCATGTATTACCGCCATTTCGGACTGCAACAACCCCCGTTCAAGATCACGCCTGATACCCGCCTTTTCTTCCCGGGCGGCAACCGCGGCGCCGTGCTGGAAGCGCTGGTCTACGCCATCGTCAACGGCGAGGGGATCGTCAAGGTCGTCGGCGAGGTCGGCAGCGGCAAGACCATGCTCTGCCGGATGCTGGAAAAGGAACTGCCGGAACACGTCGATATCGTGTACCTCGCCAATCCCAGCGTGGCGCCGGATCAGGTGCTCTATGCCATCGCCTTCGAACTGAAGCTGCCCGTCACCTCGGCCGACGATCGTCTGTCGGTCATGCAGCTGCTGCAGGAATATCTGATCAAGCGGCATGCGGACAACCGCCGGGTGGTCGTATTCGTCGAGGAGGCGCAGAGCATGCCGATGGCGACCCTCGAGGAAATCCGGCTGCTCAGCAACCTCGAGACCAACCAGGACAAGCTTCTGCAAATCGTTCTGTTCGGCCAGCCGGAGCTGGATGAAACGCTGAGCAAGCACGACATCCGCCAGCTCAAGGAACGAATCACCTACAGCTTCAATCTGCCGCCCTTCGCGGGGGAGGACATCCGCGATTACATCAACAGCCGCCTACGCGCCACGGGTTTTCGTGCCGGCGAGGTGTTCAGCCCGCGCGCCATCAACGCCATACACCGTTATTCCATGGGGCTGGTCCGCCGCATCAACATCCTCGCCGACAAGGCCATGCTGGCGGCCTTCGCCGACAATGCCAGCAAGGTGTTGCCCAGGCACGTGCGCACGGCGGCGGCGGACAGCGAATTCGAGGTGCCACCGAAATGGCGCCAGCCGGTGCTGGCGGCGGTTTGCACCTTGTTGTTCGTTGTGTTGGGTGCCCTGATCTGGTTCCGCCTGCATGGCTCCGCAGTGGCGCCCCCCGCCCCGCTGGCCGCCTCGGCGACCGCCGTCGCGCCGGCGGCCAAGTCTGCGCCGGAAGCGGCAAAAGCGGACGAAGCTGCTACCGTGCCCGCTTCGGCGCCCGAGCCTGACAAGGCCTCACCGGCGGCGGCCGTCGCAAACGTGGAGGCAATGCCGGCCGATGGTTCGGTGACCGGTGGCGTTGCAGACGCCGACAAATCCCGGTCGACGCGGTCCGCCAATACGGAGGCGGAAGGGGCCGCCGCGCCGGCGGCGCCGACCGCGGAAACGCCCGCTGCCGGTGAAGTCCATGTGGCCGAGGAAAACGCCCATGCCGCTGCGGCCGTCATGCCGCAGGATCCGCTGCATCAGCAACTGATGACCAACGCCGGCGAGGAGCCCGCAGTGTCGCCGTTGGTC
>CAYVOU010000130.1:0-5704 GCA_964453295.1 uncultured Gammaproteobacteria bacterium | reverse complement strand
GGTCGGGTAGTCCTCGGCAAACGCGCGCAATCCGCGCAGATCCGCGCGCTGCACCACGCTGGTGAACGTATCGGCATGGTTGGCTATATAGACCTGCATCATCAGTACCGCGGCGGCAATCAGTAATACGCCGGGAATCGAGTTCAGCACGGTGTAGACGTACTGAATCACGTCATCGACCAGACCGCGGAAGTAGCCCGCCATGATGCCGAGCAGAATTGCGAAAGGCAGCATGACCAGGGTCGTCAGCGTGCCAATGAGCAGGCCCGTGCGGATGCTTTTCAAGGCCTGGTAGAACACGTCCTGGCCGACCTTGTCGGTCCCGAATATGTGGTACTTCACCCCGAGATCGGTACCAAGGAAGGTCAGCTCGATGACGATCAAGGCGGTCCAAGCCGCGTAGTGCCACGGGATATCGGCGCCACCACGCACCATTTCGCGAAGCGCTGGTCGTAAAGAAAGGCGCCCGCCGCGTGCACGCCAGCCGGCCAGCGTCAGCATTAGGACGCTCCAGGCAAGGATCGCCTGGGCGGTGGCCTTCAGGCTGTTGCGAAGGATATCGCCGGCACGCTGGTCAACGCTCTTTAGATGGGCGCCTCCGTAGGTGAGCCGCGGATATTCCCGGCGCTCGTGACCGTCGGCAGCCCGTACCATTTCCTTGGTAAACAGATTCAATGCAAACGGCGCCGAGTAGGTCCGTTCCTCATGCTCGCGTAACGGCGAGACCAGGACGTCGAATACGCTCAATACCGTCGGCGAATACCCTTGCCCGTCCAGGCGGGGGTGGAAATGCAGGGAATCGAGTACCGCGATTACGACGTAGGCAAGCAGCACCACGCCCGAGGCCATGCCGGTGCGGCTGGTCATCACCTGGCGCCAGGGTGCGCGGATATGTTCATGGCTGCGGGCATAGATCACGAACAGGGCAACCGAGACCAGCAACAGGTACAACAGGCCGTCCGTCCACAGCACCACCGGCTGACCGTGTATCCACATGGAAAAAGCGGCGGATGGTCGCATCGATTCAGTCCAGCCGTACCCTCGGATCGGCTATGGTGTAGGAAATATCGGTCATGATCAGGCCGAGGATGTAGAGGACGGAACCCAGGAAAACCATTGAACGAACGATGGCGAAGTCCTGCCTCTGGATCGCGGTGATCGTGTAGCTTCCCAGACCGGGGATGCTGAAAAAGGATTCCGTGATAAGGCTGCCGGTAAACAGCAGCGGCAGCACGACCACGACGCCGGTGAGGATCGGAATCAGCGCATTGCGCAGCACGTGGCGATAGAGCACCACTCGTTCGGACAGTCCCTTGGCGCGGGCAGTGCGCACGAAGTCCTTGCCGATCTCCTCAAGGAAAAAAGTGCGGTTCATGCGCACGCCGCTGCCTATGCCGGAGATCACGCCGATGATCACCGGCAGGATCACGAATCGGATGGCATCCAGGCCCGTGTCGTAGCCTGAAATCGGCACCAGCCTCAGCAACTTGCCGATCAAGTACTGGCCTCCGATGATGTAGAAAAGCCCGGAGATCGACATCAGCACCACGCACAGGATCACGCCCCAGAAATCGACGTAAGTAGCGCGGAACAAGGCGATTACGAGCGCCAATGTGAGGCTGACGCACAAGCCGATCAACAGTGTCGGCACGGCGATCGCCAAGCTGGGCCACATGCGCTGGGAGATGTCGTATCCGATGTCGCGGCCGCTGTCGGATATGCCGAAATCGAACAGGAACAGCCGCGCCGACTTGGTATAGAAAATGGTGTCAGTTGCTTTGTCCAGGCCCTGGGCCTTCGAATTCCACAAAAGCGGTTTGTCGTAGCCGTGCTGGCGCTTCCACTGGTTCACCGCCTGCTGCGTCACGTGCTTGGTGCCGAGTTGCATGCGCGCCATGTCGTCCGGGCTGTTGACGAAGAAGAACAGCCAGAAGGTCAGCAGGTTAACGCCCAGCAAGATGGGCAGGGCATACGCAATGCGGCGGACGATGTAGGCGATCATAGTGCGGCGGCCTTCTGTCGCCGGTGGTAAACCCGCCAGGCGGGAATGATGCTGAGCACCAGCACGACCAGCACGGCCACCACCGGCCACCATACCGGCTGGTTCCATTTATCGCGCAGGCGTGCCCTCAGGTCAGGGTCGATGCGCTTGTACTTAAGGGTGTTGCGGGCCATGAGGTTGGGCTTCACGTTGCCGTACCAGCTTTGATAGAGCGAGAAACCGACTGGATAAAACCCCCACAGCCAAGGCTGGTCACGGCGGACGATGGCCAACATCTTATCGATGAGCTGCTGGCGCTGCGGGCCGTTCTGCATGTTCTTCATCTTGTTGAACAGCCGATCGAATTCCGGGTTTTCGTAGTTGGCGGCATTCTCACCCTGGTGATCGACCTTGCCGTTGGGCCCGTAGAGCAGGAACAGAAAATTTTCGGGGTCGGGATAGTCGGCATTCCAGCCCCACTGGAAGATCTGCGCATTGCCCTTGCGCATCTTGTCCTGAAAGCGGTTGTAGTCCGAATCCCTCACCACCAGCTGGATATTGAGCTTGGCGAATTGCTTGCGCCACCAGTCCAGGGTCGACTTCGCCTCCGGGCCGGTGGCAGTGGTATCGAGGTTGAGAACCAGCGGCGCGCCGGTGCGGGCGTCGCGTCCATCGGGATAGCCCGCCTCCTTCAGCAGTTCCCGGGCCTCGGCCAGCGATTTTCGTTGCGGACGGCCGTCGACCCAGTCGTAGACGTAATGATCCAATCCGGCCTCGCCCTTGCGATGACCAAAGATGCCGGACGGGATCGGGCCCTGCGCCGCGACGCCACGGCCGTTGCGGAAGATATTGATGTATTCCTCGGTGTCGACGGCAATGGCGATCGCCCGGCGCAGTTTGCGAGCGCGTTCGCTGTTACCGCCCACCACCGGGTCCATCATGTTGAAGCCCGTATAGAAAATCGCCGGCGACACCGCCGTCAGCAGGTTCAAACCCTTCGCGCGCATCTCGTCGGTCAGCTCCGGTTCGTTGTGGCCGCCGAAGGTGATGGCCTGGTCGAAATTGTCCGAGCCGATTCCCGACACGTCGTAGTAGCCCTGCAGGAACTTGGTCCAGTACGGAATGGATTCCGGTTCCAGGCTGAAGACGGCGCGGTCGATGAACGGCATCGGCTTGCCGGCATCCTTGAGCAGGCCGGCGGCGGCGTCCCCCGGCTCCCCTTCGCTGGGATAGGGCTCGCCGCGAAAGTTGGGATTGCGGTCCAGCACCATACGCCGGTTGGGATTGTTTTCGGTGAGCATGTACGGCCCAGTCCCGATCGGATACCAGTCCAGGGTAATGTTTCGATCGCGCATGCCGGGCTGCGAATAGAACGCGTCCGCCTCCCAAGGCACCGGCGCGAAGAAACTCATTGCCTGCCAATAGAGGAATTGCGGATATTTGCCGTGGATCTTGATCTCCCAGGTCCGGGAGTCGATGACGCGCGCGCCTTCCAGTTTGTAATTGCGCAGGTCCAGAAAGTGAGGCTGGTCGCTGTCGCCATATCGGGCCCGATAGTCGGCGGCGAGCTTTTTCGCCAGCGCCGGCAGGCCGACGATGTACCCGCTCATCAGGCCGGCAATCGGCGACTGCGCCGTCGGATTCACCAGCCGTTTGATCTCATAGACGTAATCCGCCGCCGTCACCTCGCGCGTGCCGGTGTGCTTGAAGTCGGCCAGTCGATGTATGCCGGCAAGATCCTTTTCGCTCAGATCGTGGTACAGGTAACGCCCGTCCGGCCCCTTTGCAAGCGCCGGATGCGGCTGGTATCGCAGGCCCTGGCGCAGGTGAAAACGATAGACCGTGTAGGCCACCTGAGCGGCGGGCGCGTCGGCCGGCAACGGCTTGCCGGCGGCATCAAGGTAGCGCGGCCGGGGCATGTCCGTCACCGTCAGCGGCACAAGCTGATAGGGGCGCTTGAGGTAGTGGTACTGCAGGGGAGGTTCGTAGGTCTGCGCCAGAAACTCGGCCTCGTTCTCGTTGTAGGACAGCGCCGGGTCGAGGTGCTTGGGCCGCTCCTGGAAGGAACTGTAGAAAATGTTCTTGTGGGCGTCGGCGGCGGGATAGGGGTCGTTCCAGGGGACGCCGTGGCAACCGCCCACGACCGATGCCAGCAGGGTCAGAAGCAGCGGCCTGAGGCGTTTCAAAAGGCACACCACGGGGGATCTTGGCGGAATGATCGGACTCACTGCCCGGGATTATAAACGCCGGCCCAAAGCTGTACACTTATTCGCGAAACCATCAGAGCAAAGGCTGTCGTCATGGGATTTCTCGAAGGCAAACGCGCGTTGATTGTCGGCGTCGCCAGCAACAAATCGATCGCCTGGGGCATCGCCCAGGCCATGCGCCGCGAAGGGGCCGAGATTGCACTGACCTACCAGAACGAGCGCTTCAAGGAACGGGAGGGGGATTTCGCCGCCCAGCTCGGATCCCAGATCGCCGTGCCCTGCGATGTCTCGACCGACGAGCAGATCGGTGCGGTGTTCGAACATCTCGATGATTACTGGGATCATCTCGATATCCTGGTGCACTCCATCGCCTTCGCGCCGCGTGAACAGCTTGAAGGTAGCTACATGGACGTCATCGACAGGGAAGGGTTCCGCATCGCGCATGAAATCAGTTCCTACAGCTTCTCAGCGCTGGCCAACGCGGCGCGGCCGATGATGCGCGGTCGCCAGGGTGCGATGCTGACCTTGAGCTATATCGGTGCCGTGCGGGCAATGCCGAGCTACAACGTCATGGGACTGGCCAAGGCCAGCCTCGAGGCCAACGTCCGTTACATGGCGCACAATCTGGGGCCGGAAGGGATACGGGTCAATGCCATTTCCGCGGGCCCGATCCGGACGCTTGCGGCATCGGGAATCAAGGATATGCGCAAATTCCTGGAAGTCGTGGAGAAATCGTCGCCGTTGCGGCGCAATGTCACGACCGAGGAGGTCGGCAACGTTGCCGCCTTCATGTGTTCGGATCTGGCCTCGGCCGTCACCGGCGAAATCACCTACGTGGATGCCGGCTTCAACACCATCGCAATGGCCGACCTGGGATAGGAGTACCCGCACCGGGGGCACAATGCCCCCGGTGCGGCCCTACAACTTGTCAGTGTGGGTTTCCACCTCGCCATGCGCCCGGATCTGGGCCATGAAGTCCTTCCAGTCTTCGACGGCCTGGCTCTTCTCGATGTCGTCTCGCAACTGCTGACGATCGTCCTCTTTCATTTTGGTGGCGTCGCCGTCGTGCACACCGTAGACGCCGACTAGCGCGTAGTCGCCGGTACCCAGGGGCACGCCGCCATAGGCGGTTTCGCCTTCCTTGTGAGGACGCAGCTTGAAGGCTTCGCGTATGACGGCGCGGATCACGTCCGGATCCTCACGCGTGGCGCCCTTGTGTACACTCCACTTGATATTCTCCGAGGCCGCGAGCGCGTCGCGGGTTTCGCCTTTTTCTAGCCGCGCCAGTATGCCTTTGGCTCGCTCGGCCGCCTTGCGCTTGGCCGCATCCGCCACGAAATCGTCGGTGACTTCCTTGCGTATGCTGTCCAACGGCTTGAGTGCCGCCGGCTTGTGTTCGAGCAGGCGCAGCACGACCATTCGGGTCTGCCCCAGTTCGATCGGCTGGCTGTTCAGGCCGTCTTCCAGTACGTCCTGGCCAAACGCCGCATCGACCACTTTCGGATTGGCCGCCAGG